>JAUWWP010000455.1 GCA_030616835.1 Deltaproteobacteria bacterium
ACTGTCATTAATACCGGGGGGGAGAAGGTTTACCCGGAAGAGGTTGAAGAGATAATCAAGACCCATCCGAAGGTGAGGGATGCGGCGGTGGTAGGAGTTCCGGATGAAAGGTGGGGGGAGGCAGTAACTGGAATTATTGAATTGAAGGAGGGAGAGGAGGCGAGCCCCGAGGAGATAATCGATTTTTGCCGGGAAAGGATGGCGGGCTACAAGAAGCCCAAGCAGGTTGTATTTATGGATCGGCTACCCCGGGCCGCCGCCGGAAAGCTGGAAAGGAAACCGCTCAGAGAATTGGCAATGAAGATGCTGGGACGTTCCGAATAATTGGAATTAGGCCACAACTGTCTATGGGGGCTTAGGAATATGTTAAAACCCAAAAATAAGCACGAAAAGGGAGGGCTGATGGTGAATAAATTGCAATCTCTGGTGCTTTTTCTTGCATTCCTACTCCTTGCCGCCCCTTATTCTTCCGGAAAAGTTATTGAGGAAAAGTCCATCACCAGGGAGGCGGACCCGGTTATCGTGACCGGAGACCGGCTAAAGAAGTTCCTGGGAAAACACAAAGAGAAGCTCAGGCTTTATGCCCAGAAGGAGGGGAATTTTATCCCTATCCCTTATCAGATCGACGAGCTCACCCCGGAGAACGAATATGCCTTTACCAATGGGAAGGAGGCAGTGGAGGATACCGATAAGGGGCTAATTGATGGGAACGATGAGCTGGTCTTTATGGTAAGGGATACCGGGGATCGGGTCAGCGAGGAGAGCTGGCCCCCGGGAAATCTCGGGGGAGTAGAGATTGAAGTAAATGACCCCCTCGATGGGAAAAAGGGCTGGGCGTATCTCCTGGAGTTCTCTAAGCCCCCGGAAAGATCAAAGGTAGATTATGTCAGCACGGACCTATCCGGGGGGATATACCGGATCAAGGCCAGGAATTATTACCTGGATAACGCTGAATACCCCCAAAATGCCTTCCGGCCCACCGTTACCTCAATAACCCCTGCTGCCGGGGGGGATAACACCGATATCTATGACAGCCCGAGACAACGAGTTACGGTCTCACTGCTCTCCTTTACCGTGCGTAAGAACGAGAAGGATATTAAAACGAAAATAGTTGCTTTTATTGACGGGCCGGTGAGGGTTATTAACAAGAACGAGATAAGGCTCCGATTATTCTGGAAGATCTGGCTACCCACACCGGGGTCAGTAACCAAGCTCTATTATAGCCATTATGATCTTCCGACCAACCTGCACTTTGCTATTGGCCTTGCCAAAAGAACTCCCAGCAGGCTGAGGGTATCGTTCGACCTGGTGGACACCGCTATCGGATACAAATTCTATAACTCTCATAACCCGAACCCGGTAATTATCGACGGGGCAATGTCGCCTGAGGAGAGGGCTCTGGACAGATCCTACCCTGATTGGAATGTGATCACCGGGACCCATGGCACCCAGATAAATAGATTTACCTACCCCCCGCGATTGCGGGGAAAGGATCATAGGCTTTATTATATGGATGACTCCCGGCTACGGGACCCACCGGAGATGGTGCCGGGTCAGATCGGACAGGCAGGGTTCGATGTAGACCTTACCGGAGCGAAGAGCGGATTTTATCCGCTGATATATCATGTTTACTATCCGGAGGGTTTTCAGATCGGTGATGAGGTTAAGTGCCTGAATATCCTGGAACACCCGCTCGCAGTAGTGGTAAGAGAAAACTGATATATTTCCTGAAATTATATTTTGCACTTTATAATTTATATCTTGAATTTCCATTTATAGACTTAAGGAGGAAGAAAAAATGAAGGCCATAGATGTCCATGCCCATATCTCTACCCGTGAGGGGGCCCTGAGTATGATGAAGTACCAGAAGGCGCTGATGGAATACTATATGAAGCAGGAGGTAAATGAGGAGCAGGTCCTGAGTATGTGCAAGAGCGAGGAGGAGATGGCCAAGGACTTTGTGGATGCGGGAGTAAAGGGCATCCTGGTAGGCTGGGATGCGGAGACTAATACGGGACAGCCCCGGGTGAGCAATGACTACCTGGCTAAGGTGGTCAAGGATTACCCGGAGGCCTTTATCGGAGCATACGCCTGTGTGGATCCCTGGAAGGGGGAGATGGCTCTCAATGAGGCCGAAAGGGCGATTAAGGAACTGGGTATGATCGGCCTTAAGTTCCAGCAGACTGCCCAGGCATTCTATCCCAATGATCGGAGGTTCTATCCTTTATACGAGAAGTGCGTGGAACTGGGGGCCTCAGTCCAGTTCCATACCGGGACGACCGGGCTGGGGGCCGGAATGCCCGGAGGAATGGGGATCCACCTGAAGTACACCAGGCCTATTCCCTACTTAGACGATGTGGCTGCTGATTTCCCGGAGCTAAAGATCATCTGCCTGCATCCCTCCTGGCCCTGGCAGGAGGAGATGATCGCAATGGCAATTCATAAGGCCAATATCTCTATCGAATTGTCCGGCTGGTCGCCTAAGTATTTCCCGGAGTCGCTCAAGCGGGAAATTAAATCTCGTCTCAAGGATCGGGTGATGTTCGGGTCTGACTACCCCTTACTTACTCACCAGCGTCTTTTCGACGACTATGAGAAGGAAGGGTATCCGGCAGAGATACTGGAGAGGATCTATTAC
>JAUWWP010000224.1 GCA_030616835.1 Deltaproteobacteria bacterium
GGAGACGATCAAGGATGGCTGGCTCCACACCGGGGATTTGGGCAGGTTTGACGAGGACGGTTACCTCTACCTGGTGGATCGGGTCAAGGACATGATCATCATGAGCGGGGAGAACATCTATCCTACTGAGATCGAGGAGATTATCCTGGAGCATCCGGCGGTGGCCCAGGCCGCGGTGATCGGCGCACCCGACCCGAGGCGGGGCGAGATCCCGTGCGCGGTGGCTGTGCTTAATCCGGGCGCAACCCTTACCGAGGACGAGCTGATCGAGTACTGCAAGCCGAAGATGGCCTCCTTCAAGGTGCCGCGCATGGTCAAGTTCCGAGCAGACATGCCCCTGAGCACGGTGTTCAAGGTATTAAAGAGGGAGCTCAGGAAGGAGTATTTCGGGAAGTAAGAAAAGGTGGGAAATATGGAAATCCCCCCTTCCCCCCCTTTTAAAAAGGGGGGTTATGGGGGGATTCAGTGGTGTTAAGCAATCGAAAGGAGTTTGTTGAAGATGCCTACTCGACAAGAGAAAAAGAAGGTAATCGCCGAGGAAAAGGAGAGGTGGGAGAGAGAGCGGAAGATCGCCGAGATCCCGCCGGTGAAAACCGACACCATGGGTTACGAGCACAAGGTGCTCTACACCCCGAGCGATGTTGATTACTCCTACCTTGATCAAATTGGTTTTTCCGGCGAGTTTCCTTTCACCCGGGGGGTATACCCGGCCATGTACCGGAAGGCGCTTATGCGGTTTCCGCAATACTCGGGCTTCGGCACTCCCGAGGACACCAATAAACGCTGGAAATACCTGATCAGCCACGGCCAGATGACGGTGAACCTGGCCTTTGACCTGCCTACCCACATGGGTCACGACTCTGACGACCCGGAAATCGAGGACGAGGTAGGCCGGGTGGGGGTAGCGATTGACTCCCTACGCGACTTCGAAGTGCTCTTCGACGGCATCCCCCTGGTGCCGGCTTTCTTCAATACCATGGGAGCGGCCTCTATCCTCCTGGCCATGTATGTGGCCATGGGTGAAAAAAAGGGGATTGACCCCTCGGGCGTGATGGGGGCATTTACCAATGACCTCATTGCCATTTGCTCCTGCCGGGGCAACTGGGTGCTCCCGATCAAGCCCAACCTCCGGCTCATTACCGACATGATCGAGTACTGCTGCAAGAACATGCCTCGATTTTATCCACAGAACATCCAGGGGGTTTTCTACCGTGCGGTGGGTTCTTCCATCCCCCAGGAGATCGGTTACACCTATGCGGCCGCGCTCTGCTACATTGACCAAGCCCTCGAGCGGGGCCTGAATATTGACGAGTTCGCCCCACGCATCAGCTTCTTCCTCTCCTGCGGCCCGGAGTTCCTAGCCGAGTGTGCCAAGTTCCGGGCGGCCCGGAGACTGTGGGCCCGGCTGATGCGGGACCGCTACGGAGCCAAGGACAAGAGCTCCCTGCGGGTCAGGATAACCAGCGCCACTGGAGGCGCATACTTTCAGGGCATCGAGCCCTTGAATAATCTGGCGCGGGGGGCTTACGCCATTCTTGGCGCAGCCCTTGGCGGCGCCCAGGCCACCTTCATCGCCGGCTACGATGAGGCCTATGCCATTCCCACCGAGGAGTCGGCTCGTCTGGGTCTGCGCACGGTGCAGATTCTGGCCGAGGAAACCGATGTGTGCCGAACCGCGGATCCGCTCGCTGGTTCCTATTACATCGAGGATATGACCAACTACATCGAGAAAGAGGCCGAGCGGCACCTTAAGGATATAGAGGATCACGGAGGAGCCGCCGAGGCCGTGGAGTCCGGCTATATGAGAAGGGAGCTAGACAAGATGTTTAAGGTCCAGCATACCAAGCGGCTCAACGGCGAGATTCCCGTCGTCGGGGTGACTAAGCACCGGGCCGAGGATGTGGAGGAGCCTGAAATCGAATTACACCAGCCCAATCCCGAGGCCCTGCGCCTCCAGATCGAGCGACTGAAGCAGGTCAAGGCCGAGAGGAACGATAACGAGGTAAAGAGGCAACTCAAGCGGGTACGGGAAGCGGCCAGGAACAGCGATAACATGATCCCCATCTTCATTGATGCGGTTAAGGTCTACTGTACGCTGGGGGAGATCATGGGCGTGCTCAAGGAAGAGTTCGGGGAATTCAAGGAGCCCAGGTTTCAGTTCTAAAGGTGTGGGATAGACTCACCTGTAGGAGGGGAATATGGAACGGAAGACGAGGGTACTGGTGGCCAAGCCCGGCCTGGACGGCCATGACATGGGCGCGCGGCTTGTCTGCCAGCTTCTCCGGGATGCGGGGATGGAAGTGATCTACACCGGGCTACGCCAGAGCGTGGAGGCCATTGTGAGCACGGCCGTCCAGGAGGATGTGGATGTGGTGGGTCTGAGTATCCTTTCCGGCGCCCACCTGGGACTGACCCGGAAGGTTATCGAGGGGCTCAAGGCCGCGGGAGTGGGTGAGAAGACCGTGGTGGTAGGAGGGCTCATCCTCAAGGGCGATGAGGAGAAGCTCAAGGAAATGAGGGTAAAGGCGGTGTTTACTATGAAAACCCCCCACGAGGAGATCAAGGATTTTTTCCGGAATTTGTGATTCGGACATAAGAGAAAGATTTAGTGCCTGTCCTGAGCCTGTCGGAAGAATATCTAATGTCAAATGCCAAAGCTCAAAGTTCAAATGAAATCCAAAGTCCAAATGACTAAATAAAAGAGGAAAGGTACTTTGACATTTATTCATTTGACATTCATTTGACATTTGGATTTTGGCATTTGGATTTAATGGATCTGATATTTTGCTTCATTCAGCCTTCCCCTGGGGAAAGCAGTTATTCTAATGAGGATTTAGTTATGGGTGAACCGTTAGTTCTTGTTGAAAAGGAGGGTGGCGTCACCACCCTGACCCTCAATGACCCGGAGCGGCGAAATGCCTTAAGTATGGAGCTGGTGGACAAGCTGGTCGCAGCGGTGGAGGCGATCAAGGCGGACGCTGATGTGCTCGCGGTAATCTTGACCGGAACGGGCAAGGCCTTTTCATCAGGCGGCGACATAAAGGGTATGATACCTCCCCAGGGCATGGGTGACGGGGAGATGGCCGGTCACATCAAGGAGTACTACTTGAAGAACCTCTCGGTGATGGACATTCCGGTTCCCACAATCGCGGCCATCAACGGACACGCAATCGGTGCGGGATGCACCCTGACCCTGGCCTGCGACATGCGGATTGCTTCCATAAAGGCCAAGATCGGGCTGGGGTTCGTCAAGATCGGCCTTCATCCAGGGATGGGCACTACCTTTTTTCTGCCGCGCCTGGTGGGCACCGCCCGGGCATATGAGTTATTGCTCACCGGTGAGGTTATTACTGGGGAGGAGGCAGCCCGGATCGGACTGGTCAACCGCGCGGTGGAACCAGAGCAGTTAATGGATGCGGCCCATGAGCTGGCCGACAAGATCGCGCGCGGCCCTGCCATACCTATCCGAAAGATGAAGGAATCAATCGGAGGAAGTTACAAGCGAGACCTGGTGGAAACCCTGGACCTGGAGGCCAGCGCCCAGGTGGAGTGCTCAAAGACCGAGGATCTGATGGAGGGGATCAATGCATTCATCGAGCGGCGCGAGCCCAAGTTCAAAGGGAAATAGAATGGGGAGGAATCATGGATTTTGAGCTGAGTGACGAGCACAAGATGTTTCGCAAAACCGTGCGAGATTTTGCCGAGCGGGAGATTGCTCCCTTGATCGATGAGGCAGAGGAAAAACAGAAGTTTCCCCTGGAATTGGTTCCCAGGGCCAGGGAGGTGGGTCTTCTTGGGGTTGGATTTCCTGAGGAATATGGGGGGAGCGGTGGGGACATGGTCATGATCTGTATCCTTTGCGAGGAGTTATCCCGGGTTTGTAGCGGGATAGGAGTGGGGTTGTTCTCAATAGCCATGGGGCCAGGGGCAATTTCAGCCTTGGGAAACGAAGAGCAGAAAAGAAAATACCTTCCTTCAGCCCTTAAAGGGGAGAAGGTCTTCGCCCTGGGCTTGACCGAGCCTAATGCCGGCTCGGACTTGAGTGCTATTGAAACTACGGCCCGGGAAGATGGGGATAACTATATATTGAATGGCTCAAAGATATTTATTACCAATGGAACATTTGCCGATTATGTTTTCACTGCTGCCTATACCGATAAAAGCAAGGGCCTTTTGGGTATGAATCTCTTTATTGTAGATACCAAAACTCCAGGATTCTCAGTAACCAGAAAACTGGATAAGTTAGGTCATCGATCTGCCGAAACCGCGGAGCTACTGTATGAAGATGTCCGGGTGCCGAAGGAAAATATCCTGGGAGCAGAAGGGGGGATGATAAATATTCTGCAGCTTTTAGATGGCGGAAGGGTTATTGTGGCTGCCCGGGCTCTGGGGATAGCCCAGGCAGCCTACGAGGCTGCCTTTAAATATTCCCAGGAGAGGGTTCAATTTGGAAGGCCCATAGCAAAATTCCAGGTAAATAGATTTAAAATCGCCCGGATGGCTATGGAAATTGATGCTGCCCGGCTTCTGATTTATCGGGCTGCCTGGCTTCTTGGTCAGGATAAAAAGTGCACCAAGGAGGCCTCCATGGCCAAGCTCTTTGCCTCCGAGCTTGCAGTCAGGGTAGCCGGGGAAGCACTTCAACTTCATGGGGGCTACGGCTATATAAAGGAATTTCCTGTGGAGAGATACTTCCGGGATGCCAAGCTCTGCCCCATTACCGAGGGAACCTCCGAGATCCAGCACATTATTATTGCCCGGGAGCTTGAACTTTAAGATTTGGTCAATCCGCCTGAGGCGGATTGTGGTTGCGTTTGTAGGTCGGGCATCCTGCCCGACCTACCTGTCCTGAGCCCCGATGGGTGGCGGGGTCGAAGGAATGGCGGGCTGGCCATGTCCTGAGCCTGTCGAAGGGAAGCCCGCCCTACTAGTAAAAGGAATAATTTTGAGCAATAAAAATGTGGCAGTGGCCGGAATTTCAGTGTCCCCGGTCACCAAGAACCTGGAGATTCCCATTAAGGATCTCGCTTTTAAGATGGTCAAGGAGGCACTGGCAGATGCCCGGATACCTAAAGAAGAGCTTGACGGCTTCTTTGTTACCAACCCGGGCATGGCCGGTCCCCC
>JAUWWP010000067.1 GCA_030616835.1 Deltaproteobacteria bacterium
CGAAAATGTTTCCTATACCAAATGCTAAGTCTTTTCTAAGGAAACATAAGATTTCACTGAACTCAGGAAAATTTCTTCTCATAGAAAGTATGTTTTGCCAAAAAGGATTTACATAATCAATTCGACCATCTAAAGTTTTTATATCTGCTTCAATGTTATTTTTTGTTTTTAGATAAACATTATACAGTTCATTAATACTCAATTGCATAAGCTTACCTCCTATTTCCTTCAGGTACGTCTTGCCTTATTGGAATCTTTTGTAGAATAGGGTGAAAAGGGATATTGAACCGCAACTAACGACAAGGAATTTCATGAGTTTCTCCGATAGCATCCTATGACTTTAACAATCGCCTTTATCACATTTTCAACATCCTCATTTCTCATCTTTGGAAAAATCGGCAGAGTAATTGCCCTTTCGTAGTATTTCTCGGAGATAGGATAGTCATCTTTTTTATAACCAAATTTCTTCTGATAATATGGCTGCAGATGCACCGGAATATAGTGGACATTTACTCCTATGTTTTCTGCTCTTAGTGTCTTAAATATTTCATTTCTGCCTATCTTTAGCATGTCTTCCCGTATTTGAATCACATATATGTGATATGCTGCCTTGACATTATTGCCTTCAATGGGAGTGATAATCTCCTTGACTTCGGCAAATGCCTCATTATACCTTGCTGCTATCTCCCTTCTCCTTTGAACAAAGCTGTCCAATTTCTCCATCTGGCTAAGCCCCAGGGCACACTGAAAGTCAGTTATTCTATAATTGTAGCCCAAGTGCTGCATTTCGTAGAACCACGGATTAACTTTAGAGTTATGATTTAATGCTAAATCTTTATTAATAAAGTCAGCAGGATCTTTGGTTATGCCATGATGGCGGAATATCTTGAGCTTCTCATAAAATCCCTTTGAATTGGTCAGGACCATACCATCCTCACCCGTGGTAATATGCTTAACTGGATGGAAGCTAAAGATGGTCATATCAGATAATGACCCAACCTTCTTGCCCTTATATTCCGCCCCCAGAGCATGACAAGCATCTTCAATAACAATAAGATTGTGTCTCTTCGCAATCGCTTTTATTTCATCAAGATCACAAGGATGACCGGCGAAATCTACCGGGATAATTGCTTTGGTTTTACTTGTCACCTTTTTCTCGATCTCTATCGGGTCAATATTCATGGTATCGGGTTGAATATCGGCAAAGACCGGCCTTCCCCCCTGATAAAGAACAGAGTTGGCACTCGCAACAAATGTGATCGGAGAGGTAATAACTTCATCCCCGGGCTTGATTCCTGCAGCAAAGCAGGCCGCATGAAGGGCGGCGGTCCCGCTTGATACCGCCACCCCATATTTCACCCCGCAATACCCGGAAACCTTCTTTTCATACTCCTCTATCTTCGGCCCCTGCGTAATCCAATCAGAGCTTAATGCCCTGACTACCTCCAGAATATCCCTGTCATCTATCCACTGTCGGCCATAAGGAATCAAAATGGATTCTTTTTCAATTCTCCGGCCCCCTACCCGGAGCAATGCAAGCAAAGATGCATCCAAATTATCAAGAAGTCCCGGAGTTAAATTTCCTAACCTATAGACCACCCTGCTTTTTATTATCGTGGCGATCTTATTGGGTTTAATTAGTGATGATTTCTTGAGGCCGGTAAACCTAAAATCGGTTTCCCGGTCCGAGATCAAACATATCATACCTCTCTGGTGAATCAGGAACTACCGAGCTGATCGCCATTATTACCAGATCCTTCTGCCTTCCTTCCTTTTCGAGATCATAGAGAACAACCGCGGGCCTGATTTTAACCTTTTTATAATCCGTAAAGGGGAAATCAATCAAGATAACCTCCCCTTTTTCATAAAGGTTATTTCCTGGCATATTCTTTGTATAAATCTTCTTCCGGATTATTCCAGAAATTAAATGACTCCTCGGCAAGCCTCATAAACCCAAGACCTTCTTCCTCCGCATCAATATTCTCTTGGGATTCTGCCTCCACGATATATAACTTCACCTCTTTGCTTTGCCTTATCGGCAATCGAGTCTTGAAAATAAGGTCTCCATTTTCCTCCACTTTTACCTTATATTCATAAACCTTCATTTTAAAGCCTCCTTTCAATAATTATTTCGTTCGGCTTCTAAATATCGTTGAACATTCTTTGCAGTTCTTCTTTTGACAGCCATTGGGTATTTGTATTGCTGGTATATCGGAATCCATCAGGTAACGACTTAGCGCCAGCCCATTTTTCTGCCTTCCACCATGGATGCTCGGGCACGATAACAAAGAAGTCTTTGGACTCTAATGAATGTCTGGATTCGTC
The DNA here is from genome assembly GCA_030616835.1 of Deltaproteobacteria bacterium. GTDB lineage: Bacteria > Desulfobacterota. The sequence goes on from JAUWWP010000067.1 coordinate 2,326, forward strand.
TTCTGTTAAGAGAACTTCGTGCACCTTTCACCAGGCCTGATTCCGACAATCTTTCTCTTACAACCGGGAGCAATTGACTCTGCTAATTCCGTTATTTTCATGCTCGGAATCTTTGGAACAAAAATTTCTCCCCCATGCATCCTGTCAATACATTTAACTACAAACTCTACTCCCTGCTCAATGGTTATCCAAAACCGGGTCATCCTTTCATCAGTTATGGTTAAGGTCCCTTTCTCCCTTTGTTCCTTAAATACAGGTATAACACTTCCCCGACTTCCCACTACATTACCGTAGCGAACACAACTTATTTTGGTTCTCTTCTCTCCGGTATAAGAGTTACCCTGGACAAAAATCTTCTCTGCACAAAGCTTGGTGGCACCATACAGATTGATAGGGTTGACCGCTTTATCCGTGCTTATTGCCATTACCTTTTCAACCTGATGATCAATCGCTACATCAATAATGTTCTCAGCACCAATTATGTTCGTTTTGACAGCTTCAAAAGGGTTGTATTCACAAGACGGAACTTGTTTTAGTGCAGCCACATGAACTACAATATGCACCCCTTCCATAGCCCGGTGAAGTCTATCCTTATCCCTTACATCTCCAATAAAAAATCGAAGAGAATCGTCTTTAAAATATTCACACATTTCAGACTGTTTAAGCTCGTCTCGACTGAAGATTCTCAAAACTTTAGGATGATATTTCTTTAACATTATCTTGGTAAATTTTTTGCCGAAGGATCCTGTGCCTCCTGTCAGCAAAATAACTTTCGTATTCCAGTTCATATTATCTCCTTCTCAATTTTATTATTAGTAATCTTCTCAAATAATGCTAAAACTAAAAAGATCCTTTTGGCTTAACTCAGGCTTAATCCTTCAATAAATTAGGAGCTAAATCTTTACTATTGACAACTCCGTTATCCCACAAGTCCAATTTAGAGTATCTACAATTATTATAGAAGATAAGTTTCATTTGTTTTTGTTTTTATAATCTTTAAAACTTTCTGGGTAGTTTTCCACAAAATCAATCATCCATCTGGTAACATCAATCTTATCTTTCAACATTATTTCTCTCCTTTTCCTCCATTCATTTTTTAAATCATCTTTTCTTATCAACTCTATAATCTTATTAATTGCTTCATTTTCGTCACTAAAAGAGTATATTAAATTGTACTTGTCTCTTAGCTCTCCAATGTACCCACAGTCAAGGGAACTAACAAAAATCGAGGGCGTTCCCAAGACCGCCGCCTCTGAGGCCATAGTTACTCCTTCACCAATGTACATTGTGGCATAATATAGAAGATCGTGCATTTTATCCGGGGAAAGGGAAAAATAATGTTTTTTAAGCTTCTGCGGCAGTTCAGCCTCCGAGGTAATAATTACCCTCCCATATTTTTGAAGTTCGGTGATCAACTTTTCCATGCCTTCTTGGCTAAATCCCCTCTGTCCAATATCATGAGCTGCACCCCAGGAAACAAACCTGAGCACAAAAAATCTATCGTTTTCGGTCAAACCAACTTCCGTTAAAATATTGGGGTTGGGTGTAAACCAATTTGGATGGAGATAGGCAAGTTCATGATATCCATTATATCGAACTTGTTTATTTCCTATGTGTTCTTTATAACAACTTGGCGTACAAATCACATCGGTAAAGGGAAACGTAATTCTATTTGATAATTTAGCAAATTCACTATCGTAAAATACGATAGAGGGTTTCCCAATAAGTCTACCAACGTGGGCAACAGAAACTCCACCTATTGCTACCAGAATGTCTAATCTAAATTTGCGGGCTAACTTATATAGTTTGTAATCCCTTACGATAAGCTCTTTAAATAAGCCTAACAGTCCACTTCCATATTTACTGATACAAATATATTCGATTCCATAAGAATTTAATAACTCTATAGTTATATCCTTCTCGCGAGAAGTTATAAATACCTGATGTCCTCTGTCTTTCCATTTCCAGATAGCTTGCTTAAAAAAATGAACATGTGCCGGGTGAGTCAAGTCTACTAATATTCTCATAATCATTAATCACTTTTCTGCATATAGGTAGAAACAAATACTCCGATCTTTTTTTCTTAAAACATTTTTTACTTAGCCTTCCTCACTTCGGTCCAAACGAAGCTGGGCAATCTGCTCGGAGATCAAGCCCAGAAGAAAAAACAGAATACCGGAGACAATTAATAAAAGGGACATATTGGTGAATCGGTGAAAATTAATAAAAGTATAAACATAATATACAATTCCAAAAAATATTAAGGATAGGCTGGCAGGTAAAAATATCTTCATTGGGGAAAACAGTGTGGCAATCTTGAACATAATCAGGAAAAATCTTAAGCCGTCAGAAAACAACTTGATTTTGCTCTTCCCCGTTCTTGAACGAAGTTTTATTGGTTCATATTTAACGCTGTACCCGGCACGTATCAGCGAAAGGGTAATTGTACTGGGATAGGAAAAGGTATTGGGTAAAAGATAGAGAAATTTTTTGGCAACGAGTGCCTTCACCGCTCTAAAACCCGAGGTCAAGTCCTGAACTTTTTTTCCGGCGATATAAGTTGCAAATAAATTATAGATCTTATTAGCAAAATCTCGGTGAACCTTGCTCTCGGAATCCTTTGACCTTGCCCCCACTACCATATCGTACTTTCCAATATCCTGAATAAGTCGGGGAATATCTTCGGGATTATGCTGGCCATCGCCATCCATTGTTACCAAAATATCTCCTTTGGCTGCCCTAATCCCGCTTTTGACTGCCGCTCCGTTACCAATGTTATAAGGGTGCTCAATAACCCTTGACCCTGCCTTTTCCGCCACTTCCTTAGTCTTATCAGTCGAACCATCATCTACCACCAGGATTTCATAGTCTCCTTTCATTACCTCCTTTACTCTCGCCACTACCTCTCCAATGATCTCTTCTTCATTATAAGCGGGGATGATGATACTAACAAATTCCATTTATTATTATCTTTCTTTAAAGGTTTCTATTGTCTTCTTAAGTCCATCCTCAAAGTTTATTCTTGGCTGATAATTTATTATTCTCTTTGCTTTACTAATATCAGCTTGAGAGTGCCTGACTTCCCCCATTCTTGGCTCAGAATGTTTTGGTTCAATGCTCGTTCCTAATATCTGATTTATTTTCTTCACCAAATCTAATAAATTAAATTTTTTCCCACAGGCAATGTTAAGTATTTCTCCTCCCAGTTTCGGGATAGGGCAGGCAAGTAGATTAGCTTCAACAACATTCGCAACAAAGGTAAAATCCCGAGACTGTTTCCCATCGCCATAAATAGTTGGTCGTTCCTCCTTCAGCATCGTGGTAATGAATTTAGGAATTGCTGCCGCATACTCTGATTCAGGATCCTGTCGGGGGCCAAAAACATTAAAATATCTCAAGGAAACGGCCTCTAAACCAAAATTTTTATAAAAAACCCTACAATAATTTTCTCCGGCCAGTTTAGAAACTGCGTAAGGTGAAAGAGGATTAGGTGTCATTGTCTCCATCTTAGGAAGAATCTCGGTATCTCCGTAAACTGATGAGGAACAGGCATATACTACCTTTCTTACCCCCACATCTCGGGAAGCAATAAGGATATTTAATGTGCCCAAAATATTAACCTGGGTAGTAGTAATTGGATCAACCAATGAACGGGTAACCGAAGGTAATGTTCCCTGGTGCAGGACATAGTCAACCCCTTTTACTGCTTTATGAACAGTATCTAAATCCCGCAAATCTCCCTCAATAATCTCAAGTTGAACTGCATCAGGAAAATCTCGATCCTTAACTGCTGGTTTGAGATTTCGCCCAAAATTTAGATTTTCTCTTTTTCCTGTAGAAAAGTTATCTAAAACCCTTACTCGCTCTCCTTTTCTTAACAATTCTTCTACAATATGGGAACCAATAAAACCTGCCCCGCCCGTAACTAAATACATCTCTTCCTTTCAAGTAAATATCTCCGTGCTTCCGCACGGGGAATTCAGATTTAATATTTTCTTAAATATATTTTAAGCTTCTAGGAAACCTAGATCATTTTATTCTTGCAATACCTTTGGCAAATTTCCTGAAAATACCGCCATCATCCTTTAATACATTTCTGAGATTATAATTTCCTTATTATTCTCAAAGCCACCTCCAGAGCCCTCTTCCCTTCCATCCCCGAGACTAAGGGGGCGCGGCGGGTTAGCACTGAATCAATAAAAGATTTTAATTCCTCCTCCAGAGGCTCCTTCCTCTCCAGCTCAATATTCTCCTTCCTGACAGAAGGGGATCTTCCCTGCTTACCCTTAACGTTCTTTCGATATACGGAGAGTTTCGGAAGATGGTAGTCTAAGAAAATGTAAGCATCGGGCTGAAATATCCTGATCTTTCGAGTCCTATTCTGAGAAACCCTGCTCGCATTTATGTTGGCTACACACCCGTTCTCAAAGCGTATCCAAGCATTAGCAATATCTACCTTATCCGTAAGAATCGGCAACCCCACTGCCTCCACTCTCTTAATCCGCGAGTCCACAATACTCAAGATAATATCAATATCGTGGATCATCAGATCGAGTACTACATCTACATCAATACCCCTTTGGGGGAAAGGAGTCAGTCTTTGAGACTCAATGAATCGAGGCTGGGTCAGTAACTGCCTCATTGCTATCACCGAGGTATTGAACCTCTCCAGATGCCCTACTTGAAATATAAGGTCCCTTTCCTTGGCAATCTTGATCAACTCCTCCGCCTGGCTGAGGGAAGTAGTAATCGGCTTTTCTAACAGGATATCCACTCCCTGCTGAAGAAAATCTTTGGCCACCTGGTAATGAAATTGGGTGGGAACAACTATACTCACTGCATCTACTTTGTCAAAGATCTCCGGGTAGCTGGTATAAGCCTTAGTTCGATACCGGCGGGCCGCACTGGTAGCCCTTTTACGATCGATATCCACAACCCCGATCAGTTCTACCTCGGGCATCCTCCAATATTTTTGGGCATGGAACCGCCCCAGATAACCAGTCCCTACCACTGCAACTCTAACTTTTCCCATTAATCACTTGCTAAAATTACCAAAACTTAACCTTTTCCCCGAAGCGGCATATCGTTCAAAGATTTCCGATTAAGCATAAACACCGATGTGATTCCTAAGAGTTCAACCGCTGTTATCCAGACTCGTGAACCAAGTGATATAATTATTGCCACTGCCGCCGGCATATAATTGCTCAATAGGAGACTTAGCATTCCTTCTCTTACTCCTAATCCCGAAGGAACTGCAATGGTTATATAACCAATCACAAAGGATACGGCAAATATTCCCGAGGTAATTACTATTTTTGAAAATTCGATCTTATAGATCGAATCGATAAAAAGAAAGAAGGCTATCCCAAAAACCGCCCAGTATCCTAAATAAAAAATGAAAGTTTTTAACAGCGTGTAAAAAGAAAGGTTAATCACGAGCGGGGCTTTCTTCATCCACTTCAAAACCGGGTTCAGCACTGCGGTTAGCGGCCGGGGATGCAGGAAAATCAAAAGCACCGGACAGATAAAAAAAATCGAAAATAAACTGTGCAATGAACTCCTATCATGCCAGAAGGCCAGGGAAAATAAAAAGACAACCATCCCCGTTATCAGCACATACGCCTGCTCCAGGATAACACTGACTCCGGTTTTCGATTTTGAAATCCCCTCCTTTTCACACAAGTAAATTTTTCCTACCGCTGACCAGATACTCCCCGGTAGATACCTGCCTAAAAGGGAAACGAACCAAATTGCCGCACCCCGGGAATAACTTAATCTTGACCCGATCCTCCTCAGAATCTGACCCCATCCAAATGCTCCAAAAAAATACGCAATCAGCAGTCCAACTACCGACAAAATCAGTTTAGTAGGCTCGATTTCCCACTGATAGGAGGAAATCTTGCCCCAATCCTGATACAGCATTTTCCCGAGAAAGAAAAATATGGTAATAATAATCAGTAATTGAAGTAATTTTTTAACCATTTTGTCAGCAGATTTAAGAAGTAATTTCTTTACTATCCCTTTATAGAAGGGCATTCTGAGTCATCTAAAGATACCCCAAATCCTTCAGCCTTCTTTTGATTATTTCTTTCTCTTTTTCTGAGTACAGACCTTCCGTAATTATTTCAGCAGCATCGGTAACACTTAAAGAATCACCAATTATCTCCCCGTTTACCCTTTTGTTTGTCAGCAAAAAGGCGTCATCTAAGGTGTGCTTGCCGGTGAAAACATCCCGCCCGCTAAGCCGCTCCTCTTTCAAACTTGCCTTGAGATTGAAGCCTGGATTAGGGACCAAGACCAGATCCGGGGCATTGTCCAAGCGCGGCCCTGAATATATCTCCTCCTTGTGATAGACATTTCTTATGACCCTCTGGTTATCTATCTCTAACGAGCCAAATAATAGCTCTAAATCTCTTAAAATCTTTTCCTGGTCTTTCGGACCAACGCTCCCCTCAGGGTACTTATTTTTCAGATTTAAATATATCCTGGCCGGATCCAGAGCAAAGGCCTTGGTAGGATAATCAATGTGGCTCCAGGGATTATCGGAAATGCCGTCCAACTTTAAAAGGCCCTCTTGGCTCAGGAGAAAATTTAGGTAAACATCCTTTTCCAGATGTTCAAAACCGTGGTCAGAAAGCATAATCAAGAGTTCATCATCAGGTATCCGGCTATTGATCTCGCCGATCGCCTGATCTATTTTTCGGAAATGATCTAAAAAGGCATTATGATATTGATGTCTTTTATCCTCATAGGCATCCCAGAGGAAGTGCATTAAACGATCGGTGCCAGTAAATACTAACATAAATATCTGCCAATCCAGCCGCGACCAAAGATACCGATAGGTCTCAATCCGCGCGGCCAAGGTCTTATCCAAATCCTCCAAGAACCGGTCCAAGGACTGGTGCGCTATGGTCGAATCCACATCCAGGCGATAATCAAGTCTTTGCAACTCCGAAACCAGCGATTTGGGGTGAACGCTCCTCTCAAGGTCCAACGAGACGAAACCGGAAATATGGATTCCATTCATCTCCCTGACCGGATAAGTGGCAGGAACATTAATGATTATTGACTTCCCCTGGAATTCTTCCCAGAATGGGGTTCTTTCCAGATCAGAGAAGTTGGGAAAACGAAGATTATAGGTACCGGGAACAAGATCGGTAAAACCAAATATTCCGTGTTCAGCCGGGTTGGCCCCGGTAATAATCGAGCTCCAGGCCACCGAAGAAACCTCGGGAATTGAGGATCGCATCTTTTTAAAAACTCCTTTGCTAAGGAGCATTTGCGTATTCGGCATAATCCCATTTTGGGATAGATCTCGAAGTAGACTGAAGGGTACCCCGTCCAGGCCAATTATTACCGTTCTTCCTCTGGTCATATCTAATTCCAACCGGTTATGATTCCCCCGGCACA
>JAUWWP010000247.1 GCA_030616835.1 Deltaproteobacteria bacterium
CGTAGGGAAGCAGCATTAGATAATCTTGATCGGTACTAAAGCCGCTTCCCAAGAAGGTCAGGGATCTGAAGGGAGGCGGTTTTTTTATAAGGAGATATACCATGACCCAACTTGAACAGGCTAAAAAAGGGATAATCACCCCTCAGATGAAAAAGGCAGCCCGGGCCGAGGGGGTCGAGCCGGAGATGATCCGTCAGGGGATTGCCGAGGGAAAGATCGTCATCACCCAGAACCGCAGACACAAGTCGATTAATCCCCTGGCCATAGGCAAGGGCCTGCGGGCCAAGGTCAATGCCAATATTGGTACCTCTCCGGATCAGCAGAATGCCGAAGAGGAAATAGAAAAGCTCAGGATGGCGATTAAAGTTGGGGCGGATACGGTAATGGATCTGAGCACCGGGGGGCCGGTAGCTGAGATCCGAAAGGCCATCCTTGCTGAATCAACCGTGCCTATTGGCACTGTTCCCATTTACCAGGCAGTGGTCGAAGCGGTTAAGAGGAAAAAATCAATTGTCGAGCTGTCCGTTGACGAGATCTTCGAGGTAATTGAATCCCAGGGCAAGGAAGGTGTGGACTTTATTACCACCCACTGCGGGGTAACCCGGGAATCCCTGAGTAGACTGCGCAGCCAGGGCCGCCTGATGGATATGGTGAGCCGGGGAGGGGTGCTTACTGTGGAGTGGATGCGGTACAACAAAAAGGAGAATCCCCTCTACGAGTATTTTGACCGATTATTAGATATCGCCCGGCACTACGAGATGGTCCTGTCTCTGGGCGATGGACTGCGTCCGGGCTGTCTGGCTGATGCTACCGATCGGGGACAGGTTCAGGAGCTAATCCTGCTGGGAGAGCTGACCAAGCGGGCCTGGGATAAGGGAGTTCAGGTAATAATCGAAGGCCCGGGGCATGTGCCTCTCGATCAGATCGAGGCCAATGTAGTTCTGGAAAAGCAGCTCTGCCACGGAGCGCCTTTCTATGTCCTGGGACCCCTGGTAACTGACATTGCTCCGGGTTACGATCACATCACCGCAGCCATCGGGGGAGCTGTTGCCGGGAGGGCCGGGGCGGATTTCCTCTGCTATGTGACTCCCTCGGAGCACCTGCGACTCCCCACGGTTGAGGATGTAAGGGAGGGGGTTGTTGCCACCAAGATCGCTGCTCATGCCGCCGACATCGCCCGGGGAATTAAGGGAGCCCTAAAGAAGGATATTGAGATGTCCCGGGCTCGCAAGAAGCTGGACTGGGAGAGGCAGATAAATCTGTCCCTGGATCCGGAGAGGGCAAGGAATATCCGAAAAAGTAGCCTTCCCGCTGACAGCGATGTATGCACAATGTGTTCGGAGTTCTGCGTTATCAAGAAACAAAGATAAAATGACCAGGCCTAAAACCATTTACACCTGCCAGTCCTGCGGTTACCAATCTCCCAAATGGCTGGGCAGATGCCCTGACTGCAATCAGTGGAATACCCTGGTCGAGGAGGTAGTTCAGAAGAGACCGGGAGCAGGAAGTCTCTTTACTGTCGAAGAGAGAGGGAGTCCCTGCCCGATCACCGAGATCATTACCGATGAACAGGATCGCCAGAGAACCGGGATTGCCGAATTGGATAGGGTGCTGGGTGGAGGGATTGTCCTGGGCTCAGTGGTGCTTATTGGAGGGGATCCCGGTATCGGGAAATCAACCCTTATCCTGCAGGCCCTGAACAAGCTGGGCGAGGCTGGATGTAAGGTCCTCTATGTCTCCGGGGAGGAATCCGCCCGACAGATACGCCTCCGGGCAGATCGCCTATGCGTTTGCTCCCAGAACCTGCTTATTGCTACCGAGAACTCCCTGGATAGGATCCTGGAGGATGTAGGGAGACTCAAGCCCAAGGTTCTGGTCATTGATTCCATCCAGACGGTCTTCAGCATGGAACTGGAGTCAGCTCCCGGAAGCATCTCCCAGGTAAGAGGAGCCACCGGAAGGTTGATGCACCTGTCCAAGACGAGCGGGGTATCCACCTTTCTTATCGGTCATGTAACCAAGGAAGGGGCCATTGCCGGCCCCCGGGTCCTGGAGCATATGGTGGATACCGTGCTTTATTTCGAGGGGGATAAAGGTCATCCCTTCCGGATATTAAGGGCAGTGAAGAACCGCTTCGGCTCCACCAACGAGATCGGAGTGTTCGAGATGAGGGCCTCAGGCCTGGAGGAGGTTATCAATCCTTCTGAGCTCTTTCTGGCCGAGAGACCCCTTGATGTCCCGGGATCAGTGGTGGTCTCCAGCCTTGAGGGCTCCCGGCCAATCCTGGTGGAGCTCCAGGCCTTAGTTAGCCCGGCCAGCTTCGGGGTGCCCCGGCGGACTACCATTGGCGTGGATTACAATCGGGTATCCCTTCTTATTGCCGTCCTGGAGAAGAAGGCAGGCCTGAACCTTCCGGGCCAGGACATCTTTGTTAATGTTGCCGGGGGGGTAAGGATCGAAGAGCCCGGGGTTGATCTGGGGATTGTCTCCGCGATCGCCTCCAGCTTCCTGGACAAACCCATCGGCTCAAAGACCATGGTTGTTGGTGAGGTGGGGCTGGCCGGAGAGATCCGGGGGGTTAGCCAGGTCGAGATCAGGATGAAGGAGGCGGTAAAATTGGGCTTCGAGCTCTGCCTGCTTCCCCAAAATAATCTCAAGAGGCTGCACGAGGAACCTTCCATTAAACTGATCGGGGTCAGCACCGTTAGCGAGGCCCTGGATAAGCTCCTCTCTTAAACCCAGGATTATGTGTAAACACCCTAATTAGTGTAAAAATCAAAAATCAAATATTAAAATTACAAAGTAGAATTTAAAATTATTAAGACATTTTGCATTTTAATATGTCGTTTTGATTTTTGCATTTTGATATTTAATATTACAGCAATTGAACCCCTACATTAACGCATTATTTGGGTTAAAATAAACTTAAATTGAATAGGTCTTGCATCTATGAGATAGATATGCTAAATTATTTTCGAACTTAAATTCTTATGATTTATTCTCATTAATCGAAGAAAATCAAAAAGGAGGTAAAAGATGAGAAAGATGCTTCTGATTTTGATCGGAGTGGGAGTAGCAGTGGGACTGGCAGTGGGGGGCACTTTGCTGAGCCGCAGCAAAGAAATCGTGCCGAAGGAGCTTACCCTGATCTACACCCACAATGTTGTTGGTGAGATCTCCGCCAGCGGGTGAGGAGCCCGTCGCACTGGCGGTCTTGCCAGGAAAGTAAATTACATCAGTAGCTTGGGGAAAGGGGAGAAAGAGATCCTTGCTCTGGATGCCGGAGATTTGCTCTTCAGAACTCAAAACATACCCGAAGCTAAGAAAGAGCAGGAGGTCAAGAAGGCGGAACTGATCCTGGAAGGATATAAGCAGAGTGGGTATGATGCGATCAATGTGGGGGATTTGGACTTAGTGCTGGGGAAGGATTTTCTGCTTGAACAGCAGAAGAGTTACCAGATACCCTTTCTCTCGGCTAACATAGTGGATAAGGAAAAGGGAGAGCCGGTCTTCACCCCCTATCTTACCAAGAAAATTGCCGGGTTAGAGGTGGGTATCTTTGGACTCATCTCCGATAAGATTGCCTTAAAAGCCAGGGGGAAGGTGATTCCTGACCTGATCGTTAAGAATCATACCGAGACTGCCAAGGAGATGGTGGATAAACTAAGGAGAAAGTGCGATCTAATAATCTGTTTGAGCCATCTGGGACTAAAAGGCGATCAAAAGCTTGCCCAGGAGGTGAAGGGTATAGATATTATCGTCAGTGGCCACGGCAGATCATTGTTAAAAAAACCTAATAAGGTCAACAGCACCCTTATCCTTCAGGCTGCCCAACTGGGTAAATATGTGGGAAAGCTTGACCTTCGCCTGATCGGCAAAGGACCTTATCAACTGACCGAGGCCAAGGCCGGGGAAGAACCTCCTAAAAAGCAGAGCCAGTTTACCAATGCCGTAGTGGCCATGGGCAATAAAATTAAAAGCGATCCCACAATAGCTAAGCTGACCGTTGAATATCAAAGGTTTTGCGGCCAAAAAAGATAGGGCAAAAGGGTAAAAAGATAAAAAAATTAAGTCCAAGGGATATAGCAAAGCTGGACAAACAGATAATCAAGGCTCTTCAAGAAGACCTACTACTGGAACCTCAGCCCTATCAGAAAATCTCCCACAAATTAGGTATCTCCGAAAAGCTGCTGCTAAAAAAGATTCAAGAACTTCAGGCCCGGGGATACCTCCGCCGCTTTGGTGCTACCCTAAGGCTACCGAAGGCAGGGTTTAGAGTCAGTGGTATGGTAATCTGGAGGGTACCCGAGCAAGATTGTGAGAGGGTGGGAATGACCATGTCCTCCTTTCCGGAAGTGAGCCACTGCTATCAGAGGCCCCCCTTTGATGCGGGGTATAATCTGTTTACCATGATCCACGGAAAGAACAGGGAAGACTGCGAGCGGATTGCCCGCAGAATCTCCGAAGCAGCCGGGATAAAAGAATACGAAATTCTCTTTACCGAAGAGGAGTTTAAAAAGACCACCTTCCGCTATTTTGCTGATTAACGTAAACTAACCCTTATGAACTTTAGCGAATCAAATAGGCTTTACGAGCAGGCTCGGAACTGGATTCCCGGGGGGGTCAACAGTCCGGTTCGGGCATTTAAAGCAGTGGGAGGAGGGCCAATTTTTATCGCCCGGGCCCAGGGGGCAAAGCTCTATGA
>JAUWWP010000064.1 GCA_030616835.1 Deltaproteobacteria bacterium
CAGAAGTTGGGTTGAGAGGAGATCTTTTCCAGGGAGCGGATACGTTGCCTTTTTCCATCTAAGTCAAAGATGACCTCGGAGGGCTTCCAGGTTCTTTTTGAGCGGATTTAATTTATCTCTTGATTCTTTAAACATTCTTTGCCTCTTTTTATTTATACCACTTTTCGCAGTTTTTTAAAACCCTTTTTTGGCTCTTCATGGAATATAGTGGGTAAACAATTAAATCCAAATGACAAAATTCAAATGTCAAATGAATGCCAAATGACTAAATGTCAAATTTAACAGGTGCACCGGTGCACCTGTATTTGTCATTTGAACTTTGAGCTTCATTTGAACTTTGGGCTTTGACATTTGACATTATACTGCTGTATTCCGAGAAGAGCTACCGATATCTTACAGATTTTTGCCAACCACAAAAAGAATCACAACTTCCTTTTCTGGAAGAAGGCTATCCCGATAAATGTAGCAGAGACTAACCCACACAGCCAGGCAAATAGGTCTCCGAACTGGGTATAAAAGGTTCGCTTCACTTTGAGCTTAACCTCACCTCCCAGCCAGCCCCGGGTGAAGATACTGGTTGCGCGCGAGATCTTTCCGGTAGGCTCAATGAAGGCAGTTATTCCCGTATTGGCAGCCCGGGCAATCCCGGTTCGATTCTCTACTGCCCTAAAGGTGACCATGGAAAGATGTTGATAAGGGGCGCTGGTCCGGCCGAACCAGGCATCATTAGTGATGGTAACCAGAAAATCCGCACCTTTTTTGACGAACTTCCTTACCAGGGCGGGAAAGATAATCTCATAGCAGATGAGTACCCCGAATTTTGCCTGGGGCAGGGCCAGGATGGTTTCTTCCTTGCCCGAAGAGAAGTTACCAATACCCTCCACCCACCTGTTAATAAAAGGAAGAAACCTTTTCAGGGGGACATATTCACCAAAGGGAACCAGATGGATCTTATCGTATCGGCCCCGAAGCTCTCCCTGGGGTGAGATCAGAAATGCACTGTTAAAATATCTTGGTTTTCTACCCTGATACTGATAACCAGGGCTGCCAAACAGAAGATAGGCCTCGATCTGCTTGGCGGTGTTAAGAATCCGGGGTCGATATCTCTGGTTCGTCTGAAAATAGAAGGGGGCAGCAGTCTCCGGCCAGATGATCAAATCCACTCCCGCTCTGGCTGCCTCCCTGGTCAGGCTCTGATAGATATTGATGGTTTCCTCCCGAAATTGTTCATCCCACTTATGATCCTGTTCGATATTTCCCTGAATGAGCCCTACCCGGAGATGAGGGGAGAGGAGAAGAGGGGCATCTAATTCTTGCAAACGCCAGGAACCAAAGCTAAATGTAAGGAGCAGGCAACTACCGGCCACGGCTACCTCAATCAGGTAGACCCTTCTCGGGAGGCTCAGCCACCCATTAATGAATTGGTAGAGGGCAGCATTAACCAGGATAATCACAAAGGATGGGCCGTAGACCCCGGTAAACTCGGCAATCTGGATTAGGGGGAGATTCAGGTACTGGGAATAACCCAGAGAGGCCCAGGGAAAGCCGGTCAGAAAGAAGGAGCGAATACATTCCAGGGCTACCCAGAGAAAAGGGGCGGTGATGATAAAAGGGAGTTTTAATCTAAGGTAAAGCCAACTGGTAAGGAAGGTGAATGCTCCCGAGAATAGAGCCAGGAACGCTACCAGAGCGGAGAGCGTAATGACCGCCACTGGCCAGATCAAGAAACCAATCACCCCCGGAAGCTTTCCGTAATGAGTTACGGCAAAGATAATCCAGTAAAGGATGCCGCTGAAGGCGACTACCCCGGAAAGGTATCCAAGCCAGAAGGCCCGGATGGGGCGGGAGTCCTTGATTGAGAAAAAAAGAGGGATGAAGGCGATCCAGGCTAAAAACTCAAGATCCAGGGAAGGGAATATTGAGATCAAGAGCAGGGCCGAAAGAACCGATAGGCCTATTTGCTGGTTTTCTTTTAAATTCAAATGTCAAATCAATAGGAAAAATCCAAATGCCAAAGCAGATAAATCCAAATGTCAAAGCTCAAAGTTCAAATTACAAAACAAAAGAAGAAAAATCTTTTGATATTTAGTCATTTGACATCATTCCGTAAAGAGCTTTTCGACTACATTCCGCTATTTATTTTCCGAAAGATATTTTTGCACCTCTATTAGAAACTCCTGAGCACCGGCAATGAGAGTTTCTGCATCCTCATTTGTTATTAAAGAGAAGTCCTTATAATCTCCTTCCAGCCGCATAGCAAAAGCCTTATGGTAGAGTTTGGAAGATTCTACCGAGAGTAACCCGGTTTTAACAAATTCTTTGTTAAAGAGGGAAATTGCCCCGGAATGCTTAGATGTACCAAGTTTTTTAGTAGCGAGAACAGCTAAGGTAGCATAAAACATTACATAGTAAGCTCTATTCACTGCGCTCCGATAAGAACCTGCTTCATATAGCTTTCTTGCATCTTCTAAAGTTTCTTGCGCTCTTTCGATTCTGTAGCCAATGAGGTCATCCCAGATCATACAGGTATCCTTCAGCCTCTACTGTAGAGAGAAAGGGAAATTCTCTTTGGGATTCATATTCGATCTCATCAAAAATGATTGTTGATAGCACCACCCCTTCCTCAAGGCTTATCTCCGCTGAATGCTCAAAAATTTTATTTTTCTCCTCCCGGGTCAACCTCTTGATAACCAAAAGCACATCAAGATCCGACTCCGGGTCCCCTTCCCCCCTGGCTCTTGAGCCGAAGAGAATAAAGGACTTTTGTCTCTTCCCGAATGTCCTAAGGAGACTCTCCCGAAATCTATCCAGCGCTCTTTTTTCGGCATCCGAGACTAAGGGTTCTTTTCTTACCTTGGTATTCCCTCTGAACCTTTCAGACATAAATATCCTTTTTAAAAAGGGCTATGGTCAAATATCACTACCTAAAATCTATTTAAGGAGTCTCGTCACGAAGGGCTATTACCTGCCATTCCCTGAATTAAAGCGAACAGCTCCTTTTGTTTCCTTCTCATTCGGTGAGACTCGCCTTCCGAGCGCTGATGATCATACCCCAAAAGATGAAGGATGCCGTGGATCAGAAGATAGTCTAACCGGTCCTCAAAGGGCACCCCGGCTTCTCTGGCCTCCGCCTCCGCCCGCTCCAGGGAGATGACTACATCCCCTAAGAGCTGGGGGTTAATGGTAGTGAAATGCCCCTCCTGCATGGGAAAGGAGATAACATTGGTAGGCCCCTCTCGCTGGAGAAACTCCTTATTCAGCCGGGCTATCCCTTTATCATCGAGGAACACCAGACTTAACTCCTTATCAGGACATCCCAAGCCTTTTAAGATCCTCTCCGCGTTCCTTTTTATTCTCCCCCGATCGATCTTTATCTTTTTTTGCCGATTGTCGAGCAATATCTGCATCGCCTTTGCGTTTAGAATGGACTTCCTTAGTCACTGGCTCCGAGTAATCGATCCGATGGTGAAAGGTCCCTCCCAGGACTAAATTAAAGTTCTTGGCAATCTGGTGGAGATCCTTCAAGGTTAGCATACATTCATCCAGTTGTTGGTCGGTAAATATATTGTTGATTATCTTTTGAACCATTCCCCGAATCCTTGCCGGAGTTGGATCGGTAAGGGTCATGGAGGCTGCCTCGACAGCATCAGCGAGCATTACTATCCCGGCCTCCCGGGTCTGGGGCTTGGGGCCAGGGTAGCGAAAGTCCTCTTCATTGATGGTTTGCAACTCGGGATTTGTCTTCCCTTTTGCTTTATCATAGAAATATTTGATCAGAGAGGTTCCGTGATGCTGGGGAATGAAGTCAGTGATTACCGTAGGGAGCTTATATTTTTTAGCCATCTCCATTCCCTCTTTAACATGAGAGATCAGGATAAGTGAGCTCATACTCGGTGAGAGTTTATCGTGTTTATTTTCACCTTCTGGCTGGTTTTCGATAAAGTATTGGGGCTTCTTGCTTTTACCAATGTCGTGATAATAGGAGCTTACTCGGGCCAAAATAGGATTGGCGCCGATAGCCTCAGCAGCAGTTTCAGCCAGGTTTCCTACCACAATGCTGTGATGGTAACTTCCCGGGGCCCGGAGGACCAGCTCCCTTAAGGCAGGATGATCAAGATTAGTCAGTTCCAGTAACTTGATATTGGAGGTATATCCGAAGATAGCCTCGAACAAAGGGGCGATCCCGGTTACGACTATTGCAGCAATGATCCCACCGAGAAAGCCAAAGATTCCTCCAAACAAGGTCTCCAGCCTAAAGATGCTGGCATTCATCGCAGTCAAGCCAAGGACAAATAAGATATTGACCAGCCCTACCTTGATCCCAGCTTTAATCAAGGTGGTTTGCTGGGTGCAGTATCTTAACCCATGAGCTCCAACCAGGCTTCCGATCAGAAAGTAGATGGTAAAGGGAAGACTGCCTTCTAAGAGAAGCCCGGCAAAAAGTGCCAGGATTACGGAGAAGACGATAACAATTTCCGAATTTAAAATGAACTGGACCAACATTGCCCCGGTGGCCACGGGTACGGCGTATTTGACTACGGTGGGAGTAAGGTAACGAAACCGATCTTCAAAGCTGCCGGAGATAAAGACTGAGAATTTGATTAGCATAACAGTGCCGATCAGCACTGAAGAAATAAAAAGAAGATCCTTAATAGAAGGATTGAATCTCCTGATATTTTTAGCGGAGAAGCTGTAGGTAGAGTAAAGGAGTAAAACTATTAGAAAGGAAAGCCCGAGCACAGTGGAGAGTAGGCTATGGGCCTTCTCTCCCAGTTGGTAAGTGCGAGCTATTAGTTGTAGGGCTGGGGCCAGAAGAAAGGCAAGGGCGGCGCTGGTGATGATACATAAAAGTACCTTCTGGATCCGTGGATCTTTAAAGCTTTTTTTAATCGAAGAAAAATGAGTGTTTGAGGTCCTTTTTAACATTTCTTTACCTTTTCGTAAGCCTTGATGATCTCCTGAACCAGAGGGTGACGGACAACATCCTTCTCGGAAAAATAGATGAATTCGATCCCCTTGGTCCCTTCCAGGATCTCTCTGGCTTCGACGAGCCCCGAGCCTTTTTCCGCCGGTAGATCCACCTGGGTGATGTCCCCGGTAATTACTGCTTTTGAATCAAATCCCAGACGGGTAAGGAACATCATCATTTGCTCCGAAGTAGTATTCTGAGCCTCATCCAGAATGACGAAGCAGTTGTTAAGGGTTCTTCCCCGCATAAATCCTAAGGGAGCTACCTCAATGGCTCCTCTTTCCACTAACTTGGAAACCTGCTCATAATCCACCATATCGTGGAGGGCATCATAAAGGGGTCTGAGGTAAGGGTTAACCTTCTCGGAGAGATTACCCGGGAGATAGCCCAGTTTTTCTCCTGCCTCGACCGCAGGACGAGCAAGGACAAGGCGGTTGACCTCCTTTTTCATGAGCAAATTCATCCCCATTGCCATGGCCAGATAGGTCTTGCCGGTGCCGGCAGGTCCGATTGTGAAAACCACATCAAACTTTCTGATGGCCTCAACGTATCTCCTCTGCATTAGGCTCCTGGGGACAACTCTCCTCTGCTTGGTAGAGATATAGACTGTATCTAAAAATATCTCCTTCAGATTTACCTGAGGGTCATTATTTGAGATACGCAGGGCCTGTTTTATCTCCGGGCTGGATAAGGGATGGCCATTTTGCAGCAGTTCATAAAGTTCGGTGAGAAGCTTTTCGGCCTGAGACACCTCCGGGCCCGGTCCCTGGATGCTGATACGGTTTCCCCGAATGTGGATATTGATTCCCAGGGCTTTCTCGATGAGCTTCAGGTTGATATTGTATTCTCCAAAGAGGTTCTTCGCCAGCCCACTGTCCTCGAAGATGAGTTGGGAGAGCCTTTCCCCTTTTCTTGCTTTCCCTTCAGTTTTCGACAATAAATCTCCTTTTTCAGTGTTCAAGTTCCTGCTACTCCCTGCTATTCCCCGCTATTCCTTGCTATTCCCTGAAATAATTGTAAATCATGTTATCTTTTCGGCTCCAGTAGAAGGTAATCATCGCCTTCCCTCTGATAATAATACCTCTCCTTCCAGGGATAGCTTAGCTCCTCCTGCTTCAACAATTTTTTATTCACCAGTTCATCTAAACTCTCAGGATAATTGCCATTTTCCAGACGATAGATCTCCAGGGAGCTCTTGATCCTTGCCCATTGAGTCTTCCCCAAATAGATTTGAGGGTAGTCGATCCTGACCGATTGGCGACCAGAGAGGTAACGGTGCTTGAAGGGATTTAGGTTAGAATAAATAATAATAAAGGCGATGGCCCCGATTAAAAAGCCGAATGAAAGGACATTTAATAGATAATCAATGATGTTAATCCTGGTTTTTTCCACTGTTTTTTCCACCGGGGCTGCTTCTTTCTGAACTGGAGGTGGTTCAATCTGTTTTGCCTGGATTAAGGTGGCTAAAGCCTTACAGGTTTCAAATTCTCCCAGGCGAGATAGGTTGATGATGTCCTGAACCGTCCGTTCTCCTTCAATAAGATTGAGGACCATTTTCTCTTCTTCCGTTAGCTTGGGGGCAAGGCTTTCTCCGGGAGAATCGCCTGGGGCAGCCTCAGCTTTCTGCCTGAAGATCATCTCGAATGAGGGAATGAATTTTTTGATGGCCGGCCACTCATCGAGCATTCGATATCCTTCCATCAAAAGATGCTCACAGCTCAGCGGAGTGTAAAAGTCTTGCTCATAGCTGACTTTCTGAGGAAGGAACTCATAAACTCCATCCTTCCAATGAATTAGCTTAAAGATGGTCTCCTGAGTCTGGAGGAGAAGGGCCTTACCCAGGTTCTGTTTGCTTAAGCTCCCTTTTTCTATTAAGATATCACCTACTTTTTGAAGGGTCTGCTTCTGGGTTTCCAGGGCCTCCTCCAATTGTTCCTGGGTAACTAGACCACTACGAATCAGAAGTTTTCCTAACAGATCCATCTTATCCCGGGAACCGGGCTTGGCCATTATTACCATTCCCTTCTCAAAGCCGATCTGTGCCTGCTCTTCCTTACTGGCCAGAGTAAGTATTCCCGATTTCTGTTGCTGGGAGATTAATTGAAAAATATCAGCAATGCCAAAATCTTTCAGGGTTCCTTTCAGAGCCATTTTCCGCTTAAATTACTCCTTCCGGTAGATATCCCTAATTCCCAATCCGTATAAAGTAAGGAAAAGAAGGACAAAAATTATTACCCTGGGTAAGGAGATGGTTGAGGTAACCGGGGGGGCATGGCGAAGCAGCCCATCCCAAAAGATGAAATTTACAATGAATGCAATAAAGAAGGTAAGCAGTACTATGCCCCGCAGGGTAAATCCTTTAATCAGGTGTCCGGTTCCCAAAAGCAGAAAGGAAAGCACACGGTGGAGTATCTCCCAGCGGATCTGGAACCGCTGAACCTGATGGTCCTTTTTTGCCTTAACCTCAGGCTCAACTCCCTCATGCTTAATGTAAGTATAGAAACACTGGGGGCAGAGCCCTTCCCTCTCTATCCTGGGTTGCTCGGAAATAACTGGCTGACACCGCCGGCACACGGGCTTACCGCATCTCTCACAGGCCCAGGAGAATCTCACCTTTTTATCCAGGCGGACAAGGAGCAGGGAAAAAAGGATCAGGGCTAATCCTAACCCGGACATCTGTTTAAGCTTCCACCCCTTAAACAAATGGGCCCCGGGAAGATCCATAATCCGGGAGTTAGAGAAGGGGGGAGAAAAAAGTCTTCTCCAGAGGCTACTCAAGGGAATTAGTTCATCAATTACCAGACGGTTGATATTAGTGGATGAATAAATATTGGTATAGTGGCTTACCCGAGCCGGATCCAGCTTCCTTGCTAACCTCAGCTCATTTTCACCTTCCGCCAGGAGGGCTTGCTTGTAATAGAGTTGGGCTAAGTTATAATGAGCTGAAACTAGATGGGGATCCAGCTCCCGGGCTCGCTGATAATTCTCCAAAGCTCTCTCCACCTCATCCATTGCCAAGAATATATTAGCCAGATTATTATAGGAGGGGGCAAGCTCAGGGTCAAGCTCAATTGTCTTTTGATAGTATTGTCTGGCCAGCTCGTAGTCATCTTTCCTCTTACTTAGTATCCCTAAGGTAAAAAGAACCTCAATGTCTTGAGGATACCTTTGCAACCATTCTTTTAGCTTTTTTTCCGTATCCAGAGTCAATTCACCTTCATTTGCCTGGGCTATTTCTCTGACTATCCCGGTATGGGGAGAAGCTAGCAGAGATGAGATTAGCTTTAGCATTAAAGGGGATGTGCCCAGTAAAAAGAAGAAAACAATGGTTAAGGCTCTTTCCCTGGTCGTAGAATATACTACGGTAAGGAGGAGTACCCAGATTAACATTAAAATTATCCCTCTTTGTAAAAAAAAGAGCAGAGGAGCTAAGACGATGAGACCCCCCAAAATTGTGGTTAGTGAGGAAGGAATTGCCTGCGGGAAAAGGTCGCTGAAGTCATGGAGGAGAAGCTTTAGGTACTTTAAAAGTTCGATGAAACCATAGATGATAAAGCTTAAGAAGATGGAGCCGAAGAGAATAAGCGTAAAATTACCGGCAAGATTAACCCCCCAGAGGAAGTTTCGGCTGATAGCAGCGCAGCCTTGCTGGTATTGCCTAATGATCCGGGTCAAACTGAATTTATTGGCGGCGAAGTAGACTCGGGCCAGGAAAAAGTAAGCCGGGGGAAAATCCGGGGCTAACTTTTGCGAAAATTCAATTAACTCGATTGCCCGGGAGAGATTTCCCTCCCGAGCACATTGGAGGGCTTCCCGGATCAAGGTTGCGGCGTAGAGGACTAAATTCTCTATGGATAAGTTTAGCTTCTCCTGATGGAGGCTCTCCAGAGCTTCCCTGGCCTTTCCCTCCTCACCTGCGGAAAGGAGGTTTTTTCTTAAAAACCAGATCTCCCTAATCCGGGAGAGTTTGATGGAAGCTAATGTCTTCGGAGATACTGTCTGAATTTGAAACTGTTCTCTGAGAGCCGGAGAGGAGGGTTCTACGGTTGTTTCTTCCTTCCCGGCGGCGAGGGCCAGGCGTAGGGGCAATTCATGAATTGCCCCTACTAATAAAATGAAGCTGAAGGAAAGCGGTAAGAAGGCTTTTTTTGTCATCTTTGGGAAAAGTGCTACTTATCCCTTCGACAAGCTCAGGACAAGTATTAGTTATCCGTTATTCGGTTGCGCTGCTCGTTTCGTCTTCCGTCACCCGGTTGCGTTTTTCCTTGTGATGAAAACTTTTAATTTGCTTTTTGATTTCATCCATAACCGCTTTACGAATTCCGATACGAGCTGCGTAACCGCAACCGATTATTCTCCCAACCGATATATTATAAAGTTTTACCAACCACTAAAGGGTCATCACCGGGGAAAGAAAAAATCCTTGCTCAGAGCCCAATATTCCTCAGCATGACCACGGCATAGGCGGCTATTCCCTCTCCCCGTCCGGGGAAGCCCAGGCCTTCGGTGGTAGTGGCCTTGATGTTTACCCGATCTTTATCTATCCCTAATACCGGGGCAATATTTTCCACCATCCCGGGGATAAACTTCTTTAGCCTCGGTGATTGGGCAACAATGGTGGCATCGATGTTACTGGGGGCAAGACCTTTTTGTTTTGCCATGGCGATTACCTTCTCCAACAGGATCAAGCTGGAGATATCCTGGTAAGCGGGATCACTCTCCGGGAAGTGTCTTCCGAGATCTCCTTCGCCAATGGCTCCCAGAATGGCATCGGTGAGGGCATGGAGGAGGACATCAGCATCGGAATGTCCGGCTAATCCCTGGGGATGAGGAACCTCCAGTCCGCCCAGGATAAGCTTTCTTCCCTCGGTTAATCTATGCACATCGTAGCCAAAGCCAATTCTCATAGCGACTATCTATGCCTCATCACGAATTTTCCCGCATG
>JAUWWP010000579.1 GCA_030616835.1 Deltaproteobacteria bacterium
CTCTTTTTTCGGCACCCTTATACAATCCTCGGCCCTTGCTGATCACTTTGGAGGTGACACTGAGCCAGGAGACTTCGACCCTATTGATTTAGATGATCGAGATTCTTGCCCCCCTCCCGGCCCTGACGATGATCCCTGTACAGAAGGTCCGGGTTGTGGCTACGAGGGAGAGAAAGTAGGACTGGCATGGGGAAGAGAGTATTACTCCAATACCGACCTAACCCTTGACGGCTATATGCCGATAAAGATAGTAAGGCTTTATGACAGTTCTTCCAAATACGACAGCCCTTTGGGTTTTGGTTGGTCTATAAGCTATAATCAGCGCCTTTATAAATATTTTGACAACTCAATTGTCATTCGTAGATATTGTGGTGTAAGGGAGAAGTATGTATATTCCGGCGGCACCTATATCCAGGAAGGGCTCTCTTATGGGACACTTGAAGAGAACGGAGACGGTGGTTACACCTATACGGAGAGGCGGGGCTGGAAGTTTAATTTCGATGTTTATGGAAGGCTTTCGAGTATTGTCGACCAGAATGGCAATAGTCTTAGTTTTACCTACACTGCGGATAAGATGCCCCTGACTGGACTCTCCCCGTTCTCCACATCTGATGTCCCGATGGTAGTGGCCTATGACTATCAGCTCTTAAAGATTGAGGAGAGGAATGCTTCAGGAGCCCTTACCGGTAGGTTTGTGGAATTTTCCTATAACTCCAGCACCGGAAGGCTCACGGAGATGACCGATTCTTCGGGCAGGACCGTCAGTTACAGTCACGATAATAAGGGGAATCTTACCTCGGTTACTGATCCGGAAGACAATACCTTCAATTATCTTTATGCGTTTTCCGGTGATGTTCATAAACTCACGGGCTTTCCCCCGGGGGGGTGCCAAACTTGCGGGTCTTCGAACTATGTTTATGTTGAATACAATGAGTCGGGACTGGTGCAGGCAGAACTCCATGGAGATAGCATTACGACATATGGATATACTGTTCCCCGTTTCAAGACGATAGTCAGCAAGACCATAAATGGCACTGAAGCAGTAACCACTTATGAGTTCGATGATAAGGGTTTCATCATCAAAAAAACAGACCCTTATGGGAATGTTACAATCAAGGAACGGGATAGCGGTACCAGGATGGTGACTAAGGAGGAGGTTTGGGAGAAAATTAATGGAAGCCTCAATTTAATGAAAACCATAGGTTCCTCATATGATACCTTTGGGAATAGGGTCTCGCAAACGGTAACACTCGACACTGGCGAGGCAATTACCAAAGAGTGGACTTACGATCATGGATGGGTAGCGAGTGAAACCATCTACTCAAGCCTCACTCCGGAGAAGAAGTTCAGGACCGAGTACACCTTTTACTAC
>JAUWWP010000320.1 GCA_030616835.1 Deltaproteobacteria bacterium
CTAAATGTCAAATATCAACTGAGAAACCCTAAATCCTAAATTCTAAATCCTAAATAAATTCTAAATTCAAATACCAAATGTTTAAACCATCCCTTCGACAGACTCAGGACAGGATTTTGTATTTTGATCATTTGATATTATTTAGGATTTGGTGCTTAGTGCTTAGGATTTATTTATATATTTTGTCATTTGAACTTCGAGCTTTGTCATTTGTTATTAGGGTTTTTTCTATATTCCGTGAAGAGCCTTATATTCTTAAATACCTGCCCAGGGAAGTAAGGCTTCCCACAAAACCCAGGAACATTCCTCCGAGCAAAATCCAATAAATGTGGTTCCCGGGCAAAAAAGTTAGGCCTCCGGTCCCCAGGGATAAGCTTAGCATTGGAGAAAACTCATGGGTCAAAAACTTATAAAAGCCATATAAAATTACCATCGAGATTGAGGCACCTAATAATCCCTGCAAAATTCCCCCGATGAAAAAGGGAACCTTAACGAACCAGTCGGCGGCTCCCACTAACTTCATTATCTCAATCTCTTCCTTTCGCGCATACACACTAAGCTTGATAGTATTGGAAACAATAAAGATTGTCGCCAAAACAAGAACTCCCCCGACAAAGAAGGCTGTCAGGCGAATAAAATTGAGAAAGGTAGAGAACCTCTCCACCCACCTCTGCCCATACTGGAGATCGTTAATTTCTTTAAAATTCTTGAGCCTACCGATTATCTCCTCTGCCCTTTCCGAGTTTTGAAAATCTTTTTGAAGCTGAATCTCCCAGGAAGCAGGCAAAGGATTTGAGCTGAGTCCATCCAGGAGCCCATCCTGTCCTCCCAGTTGCTCTCGAAAAAGCTTCAATGCCTGATCTTTGGAGACAAAAGATAGCTCCTTTACCCCTTTTATTTTCAGAACCTTTTCCTTAAGTTCCTTCAACTGCTCCGGGGAGATTCCTTCGTCTAAGTATGCGGTAATCTGGATCTTTTCGCCCCACTTCTGGAGAAAAGAATTCAAATTGAGGAAACATAGCCAAAAGCTAGACAGGATCAAAAGCGTAACGGCTATTGTACTGATGGTGACCAGATTAATAAATACATCCTGACGAATGTTCTGGCTCGCCCTTTCGAGAAAGTAGATTGCCCTCTCGAAGAACACCTTCCTTCCTCTCCCACTTCCTCTAATTTAGCAGTTTTCCTTTATCCAGAATCAAAACCCTTTTGTGAAGTTTCTCCATCAAAGAGCGATTGTGAGTGGCTACCATTACGGTAGTTCCCCGGGCATTGATATCCTTTAAAAGATTAATAATCTCTATGGTAAGATCAGGGTCTAAATTGCCGGTAGGCTCATCAGCCAGCAGAATTGCCGGATCGTTAACCAGGGCCCGGGCAATAGCAATCCTTTGCTGCTCTCCTCCGGCCAGGCGTAAGGGTTTGGTGTTAATTTTGTGCTGAAGACCAACCAACTTCAGGATCTTCCAGACCTTGCTTTTGATCTCCTTTCGCCTTGCCCCGATGACTTCCAGGGCAAGAGCCACATTCTCAAAGACCGTGCGGTTGTTAAGGAGCTTAAAATCTTGAAAGACCACGCCAATATTCCTCCTTAAATATGGGATGCTTGACTCCCTGATCCTGGCGATATTACGCCCGTTGACCAGGATCTGCCCCCGGGTTGCCCTTTCGGCACAGAACAGCAACTTGAGCAGAGTCGTCTTGCCAGCCCCACTGGATCCAGTAAGGAAGACAAACTCTCCCTTATCCACCGTGAGGTTTATGTCCTCTAAGGCGTTGGTGTTTCGGAGGTAGGATTTGTAGACATGAAACATCTGGATCATCTTACTTCTTTTCTGACTCGTCCACCAGATAATCCAGGATCACTTCGTCCAGGCTTTTATCCGAGAGGAGGTCGGCCTCAAATTGTTCAGCCCTCTGTTCCTCTTTTTTCATCTGCTCAAGAGTTAAGGTCTGAGGCAGGGCTGATTGGATAAGAGGATTATCATCATATGCTCCTTGCAGGAGGCCTCTCATCACCTCCTTATGTTGATCCTCCATTATCTCTCTTACTACATCTTCCATCCGGTCCGCTTTAATTATGTCGTCATAATTGGTCTTCTTGGTGGCTACGATATTGCCGCCAATGAATATATGGGTGATGATATGTGGATTGGTGACCCCGCTATCTTCGGTCTGGATATGGAACACAATGTCTTTGTATTTAAGATTATGATTAAATCCCGGTATCATCGCTGCCTCCAGACTGTATTTATATATTTATCACGATTCGGCTTTTCGTGCAAGAATAAAATTACTGACGATCAAATCCCAATCTGTTAAATATCAAGGAATAGCATCCTACTTCGCTAAAGCTACGAAGGACAGGGGGAGTAGCCCTGTCCGCCGTAGTCCGCCCCAGGCGGACGGAGGCGGACTATATTTCAACTACCATTCCATCGTGGGCCAGTTCGGTGCCCTCCGGCAGCTCTCGATTAACCTCTTCATAATCAAGTTGATGTCCCATATGGGTAAAGATTGCCCTCTGGGGCTTTAACTCCTCCACTACCTTTAGGGCCCCCTCCAGGTTAAAATGGGTAGGATGAAACTGGTAGCGGAGGGCATCGAGGATAAGAAGTTTGAGATCCTTAAGCAGGGGCTTTGAATCTTCAGGGATCCCACTGCAATCAGAAAGATAAGCAACATTTCCAAACTTATAGGCAAAGATGGTCTGATTCCCGTGCAGTATTTTGATGGGAACGATATCCAGTCCGTAGAGGTTGAATTTGGAAGAAACAATGTGCATCTTTAAGATCGGCTTTCCTCCGCCGATGAAGTTATCGTTAAAGATGTAGGAAAAGATCTGGCGGATCTGATTTATCGTCTCCTCGCTTCCATAGCAGGGAATCTCCGAGAGCTGGATAAAGTTGAAGCTTCTAAGCTCATCAATGCCGTGGATGTGGTCCGCATGGGTGTGGGTAAAAAGAACGGCATCAATTCGTTCTATCTTATTAGCCAGGGCCTGAGATCTTAAATCCGGAGAGGTATCTACCAGGATATTTTTCTGGTTATATTCAACCAACAGGGAGGACCGGGTTCGCTGGTTTTTGATATTTGTCGAGGTGCAAATCTTGCATTTACACCCGACCATGGGCACTCCGGTAGAGGTGCCGCAGCCTAAAAGAAGGATTTTCAACCCAATGCTCCCGATAATAGAAGACCACAAAATGGACAAAAATGTCAGTGGTTTGACACTGCATTCTCCAGAATTATACCAGCTTATCTACCCATTGACAATTATTTTCCATTTGGATTTCCTCAAAATTTTGTGTGTCTTTACTTGTCCTGAGCCTTGTCGAAGGATGGGAGCCGCCTTTGTCCGCCTATGGTGGATAAGGCGGATTGAAATATGGATGGGCGGGGCTTTCCAGAATTAATGTAGGGGCCGACATCCTTGTCGGCCCCTACGAGCCCCGGCTATCCAGTACATAGAACTTAAAGCATTTTTTAGGGGAACACCTGTTTTCCATTGAATTTTCGCCTCAATTTGCTGTATAATTTACCAGATCCACGAAAATACCCTTTTTCCCATTGGGTGTTTAGTTAGAAGATTATGACAGTAACGGCTAAAAAGGCAGAGGCGAGAGGAAGGCGAATTAAAAAATTGTTCCTTAATTGTCAAGTTTAAAAAGGAGGAAAGGGATGCTTATAGAGATTAGGGAGGATTTAGTGATAGATGAATTAAGCTCCAAAACAAAGGATGAAGTAATTAAAGAGATAGCTTCCAAATTTAAGAAGGCAGGAGTGGTCAAAG
>JAUWWP010000063.1 GCA_030616835.1 Deltaproteobacteria bacterium
GGGTCAGGGCGCAGGAGCTTCCCGCAGGACCCGCACCCACCACAATACAATCTACCTTCTGCATGTTCAACCTTCCCCAAAAAATTATCGTGAACAACGGAATGGGTAATATAGCAAAGGCACAACAGATTGCAAGAGAAATTCTCTTTAAGGAATTTGCGTTGTAGCATATTTTTCTTAGTAGAGGCAAGGATTCACTCCTTTTTAATCAAAATCTCGTGCCCTTTCCGGACACCACGAAGGATGAAAACTTATTTTCGGATCAAATCCCCCCTGGCCCCCCTTTACGCAAGGGGGGTCGGGGGGGATTTAGGGGGATTTTACAACCCAGGACTAGGTGGATAGGCGGGGCTATCCACTCTTTATTTAAAAACGGGGAAATTCTTGAAAATCTTGCTATTGCTAAAAAACAATTATAATGCTATAATTGGTTAAGATTTATAATGACAAAATAAAAGACAAATTCATTTATTTCAGGAATAGCAGGGAGTAGCAAGAAATAGAAGGGAACAGCAGGGACTTGGATCCTTGAACCCTTGAATCCTATCTAAAGAGTTTATGAACGCTCAAGAGATAATCGCCGAGCACAAGCGATCCGGAAAATATGCCGTGGTAGATGGACTGCGCATATTTTACCGCTGTGCCGGGCCGGAGGAAGGGATCCCTTTGGTTATGACTCACGGCATTCCCCGCTCAAGCTTCCTTTACCGGAAGATGATCCCTATCCTGGCGAGGGAGCATCCGGTGCGGGCCTGTGACCTTTTTGGCTTTGGATTGTCCGATAAACCGAGGGATCGAAAATACGGGTTCCCCCAGTTTGAGAGATTTTTGGGGAGATTTCTCGATGAGCTCGGGATCAAGCGGGCCCATCTGATTTGCCATGATGTGGGTGGCCCTTTTACCATTGGCTTTGCCGTGAGAAATCCTGATCAGGTAGCTACCTTGACCATTATGAACACCACCATATTCCTCTCCAGCTTTCGTATCCCTTCGTTGGTATTGGCCTCGATCCTTACCCCAACATTTCTCCACCACCTTATCCCGGATAAGCGGTATGCTGAAGGCACTCTCTATTTCATCCACCGGAAGGCATTGAAGAACCCTGATGCCCTGGCGGGCGAAGAGGCAAAAGCCTTCCTGGAGCTCGCTACTCGCGATGGGGGTCGGTGGTCTCTTATTAAAACCATTAAAAGTTATCGAGTCGCAGTGCCCTACCTCAGAAAAATCAGGCGGGATCTTGAGAGGTTTGATCGACCCACTTTGATCCTATGGGGTCGCCACGATCCCTTTTGTCCTCCCCCGAACGCTTTAAAGTTTCACCGTCTTGTCCGTAACTCGGAGCTCAGGATCCTCGATGGGGCCAGCCATTTTCTCCAGGAAGATGCCCCCGAGGAAGCGAGCCGCAATATTATCGAATTCATTAATCACTCAACCCCAGGGAGGATATGATGAAAAAGAAGGTTCTGCTTTTGACAAGCTATGGCCCTTATGAGCTTGGCTTCGGGGAGGACATGCATGACATGTTTGCCTCCCGCCTGTCGCGCGGCCATGGTCTTTTCTCGCTTTCATCCCACTGCCACTACTGGGGCCTGCACCTCATCGCCGAAAACCTCTCCCACCCTACTACTGTTCTGGAGGACCCTCACTGGGACGAGTTTTTGGCGGAGCTGGAAGAGGGGTATGATGTGATCGGCTTCCAGCTCAAGAGTATCAGGACGGACAAGGTAGCGGAGATGGTCAGGGCCATTCGCGACAGATCCCCTAAGAGCGAGATCGTCATGGGCGGCTACGGCGTTAGCCCGCTCTTTGACCCTGTCCCTGACGACCCTAAGGGAAGCGCACCGTATATCGTGGAAAACTCGGATCACTTTTGCCGGGAAGAGGGTGTAAGGTTCATGCGCCGGCTTCTTAACGATGAGCCGGTTGACCGGCCGATTACCCAGTATCACCTCCCGTTTTCCGGGTTCTCCATCCCCGGCTTAAGCACCTCGCGGTACATCCGCGTCCCCGAGATCCTGGTTTCTCTTGGCTGCCCGAACGCCTGCGAGTTCTGCAATACCTCCGCCTTCTTTTACCACAAGAAAATCCATGTTGCCGACCCCGAGCAGACCTATGATTTCATGAAGAATTATCAAAGACGGCTCCGGACCAAAAACCTCATAGTCATCCTGTTCGACGAGGATCTTTTCCTCAATCCCGAATATGTGCGTGAGCTGGGACGACTTATAAGGAGCGACCGCGATACCTGGGGCATCCGCTATTTTAGCTTCGGCAGCGTGCGCTCGATCTCTCAGTTCGAGCCGGAGGAGCTCAGGGAGTGCGGTGTGGGTTCCGTATGGATAGGGGTAGAATCGAGCTACTGCAATGTGGTCGAGGATGAGCACGGATACGCCAAGCGAGCAGGCAAGGACATGCAAGAGGTGTTTGAGGGACTCCACCGTCACGGCATCCAGACAACTGCCTCCATGATCCTCGGCTTCGATTTTCACACGCGGGAGAATATCGAGGAGGACATTGATTACTTCGTCAACCTCAAGCCCACCTTCTACCAGATTGCCCCCCTGACACCATGCCCGGGGACACCGTTCTATGGGCGGATGGTCGAGGAGGAGAGAATCTACGAGGACTACGGCTGGGATGATAATCACATCTGGAAGGACGATGTTTTCAAGATCAAAAACTTCGAGCGCGGGGAGCTCAGGAAATACTATGACCTTGTCCACAAAAAACTGGTAGAGGAGAACGGCCCGCCAATGCTCCAGATACTTGAGGGCTGCCTGGGGGCTTATGAAACAATGAAGGATTCACCCAGCAAGTTCTTGCAGTTTCAGGCGCAGGAATCGAAAAAGATAGCCCATGTCCTGAAAACGATCCTGAAACCCATAAAGACAGTGGCGTCGAGCGGGAAAGTAAAGCAGCGCACCGAGGAGTTGGAAAAGAAATACGGGGAACTCATCGGAAAACCTCCCTTCCTCGTAAATCAGATCTCCCGACTGGTCAATCGGAGGTTTGAGAAGACAGCCCAAAATCCCCCGCCGAAGCCGTTCATCTCCGACCCGCCTCCTCGGTGGACTTACTACAACCACGGAGGCGGCTCCACACCCCTTGTCCGCAGGGGAAGAAAATCCAAAAAGGCAGTTCCTTACAAGGAGAGATCCTTCTTTCTGGGATTGAGTTGAGCATGCCTCAAAGAGAGACTCCGGGAAATCTGCGGTTTGAGGTCGGGAATGATATGGTGTAACTTGTTTTTGGAAAGTCATTTAGCGATAGCTAAATAAATTCCGGGGGGCGAACCTCTTTTAATTTCATTGCTTCCGTCGGGCAAATCACACAACAGACCCCGCAGCCAAAGCACTTATCAGAATCTACCTGGGCGACATCATCACTTATGGAAAGGGCTCCAAACATGCAGCGATCAATGCAATCATCGCACCCGGTGCATGCTTCCTCGTTGATTGTCACCTGATACCGACTGGGGTCAAGGAATTTAGCCCCGTATTTAATTACCGAGGGCATCTGGATACAACAACAGGAGCAGCAGTTGCAGATAAGAATAACTCTCGTAGACCCGGGCGCCCGCATGGTCATATGGATTAGGCCCTTTTCCTCACATAATCTTAGCATATCCTTGGCCTCATCAGCGGTGATCTCCCGGCCGGTTCCCCGCTCCAGGGAATATTCCGCGGCCCGGTTGAGCTGAATACATACATCCACCGGATTATCACACCGCTTGGCGATAAGGCGGCAGGTGCAGGGAACTACCGATAATTTTTCTGCATCTTCCACCAGCTTATAGGCATCTTCCGCAGCCAGAATCTGCTGCTTTGCCTCGATTGCGGTATTGACCGGAATGACCCGGGAAGGTGCCTTGGGGAGCAACTCCCCCACCTTCTTAGCAAACTCAGGGAACTCCTTATCGGTATATTCCACCCAGAGATCATAGAGCTCCTGGGGGGCGTCGGGCCAGAGAATCGAGCCGTCATGAAATTGAGTCACTTCCCGGGACTTGCGATAAGTAGGAGGGGCGGTTTTTCTGGACTTAAAGGCAACCCCCTTGATAAAAAGCCCATCGAGCAGCCTTTGGGTCTCTTCCTCCGATTTACCGATCTTTTTGCTTAGCTCCCCAACCTGCCCGGGCATGGCCAGTAGTAGCTCGGCCTCCTCTCGATTGGCACTGATCTCCCACAAGCGGGCAATGATCTTTGAGTCCGGGGTCATAACACTATCCGCCAACTGTTGATAAAGATCCTTTTCACTCATAATGGTTACCTCCTCTCTAATCTTTCCTTCCTTAGCTCATCCGTCCAGACATTCCATTGCTTTACTCTTCTTTTCTTGTCTTTTATTTCTTTGAGCCTCTGCTTCATATCCGAAGGAATCTCTATCCAGTCCCTTATATCTCTAATAGTCTTTTGAGTAACATAAGAATTCACCGCCAACTGCCCTTCGGGAATGACCTTCATTATTGTTCTAACCATAAATCCTAAGCTACTTACATCATAGGTATTTCGGTAGCAGGCTAAAGTCTTTTCTCCCCCCTCTATGGGAAACAGCTCCCAGGAGCCGTTAACCACATACTTATCCCCCTTAATAGCAGTCCAGGTAATCCTTTCGGGCTTAAGGAAACGATACTCCAATACATACTTGGGCCGGGCAGAGAAAAGAACAAATTTAACATCATGCTTACATTCTACCAATGCCCGCTCCTCCTTCATCTCCAAAAGTTTTATCTTGCTCACCATGGGCATAAAATATTCATAGCTGAGGTAATCGGTGATTTCATCAAACACCTTGCTCCGAGGGGCATCGATGGTTATCCAACTTGATATACCCATTCTTCCTTTCCCCTCTATCTCCTCAAACAGCAGTACCGGTCCCTTAGAACTAAGCAGTTGCATGACTCTCAGCTCTTCATCCTTATTTAAGGGCTGGATTGATGGCTTTACCTCTGGTTCTCCCGCTAACTTTCCCTGTTCTTTGAGGAGTTCAACTCTATCTTTCAGCTTCCTGGTATACACTGTCGCCGCAGACATACCGATTCCCACATCGAGAAACGGATACCTTTCATACATGCGCTTTAATAGCCCGGAGCCGGGCAGCGTCCATACGGTGTAGAAAAAAAGAGTCCTCTCTTCCCCCACCGGTATATTCTGAAACCAACCGTAGGTTTTCTCAATGTCTCCGCCCAGGCCAAACCAGTCGGTGCGAAATGGTGGCTGGTCGTAATGCCTTACCGAATATCTTACATAAAGAGGCACAAAAATAAATTTAAAGCCCAGGGTAAAATCAAGGTCATAAATACTATCTCCCCGGTTGGTAACCACAACTGACTTACACGAAGGCACCCACTCACTATTCCCTCCAAAGTTGCTGATTACCTGCCATACCTCATTGATGTTAGCATTCACCGGGATCCCTGCCGAAATAAGCCAGGGGATTTCCTCAATCATCTCATCAATAATGACCATGCCTCCCTTACTCAGGAGATAATCCAGCTTCTCCG
Organism: Deltaproteobacteria bacterium; assembly: GCA_030616835.1. Taxonomy (GTDB): domain Bacteria; phylum Desulfobacterota. The sequence continues at coordinate 5,504 of JAUWWP010000063.1, forward strand.
GATCAAGCCCTTCCGGCAAGGCGGATCTTCCCAGGGTGAGTTTCATCTGCTCCTTAACTTTTTCCTCTTTTAAGGCTGGTAAAGCTGAAGGAACCTTCTCCGATCCGGCTACTAATCGGGGGAAGACGATAGCCAAGACGAGGGGAAAAAATAAGATAGCAAAAACTCTCTTTGCAGTTACCCGCAGATTTAGCAAGAAGGTATTTAGAGCCATTATAGATTCCATGAATGTAAGTTCCTGATTAAATCCTTTATCTTCTGCTTTTTATTTTCTTTTTTATCAAAATACGCGCATCTACTACCTTGACGCCCTTCCCTTTCTCAAACACAAGCAAAGGATTGATGTCTAACTCCTCGATTTCTTCAAAATCGGTTACTAACTGCGACAGCCTCTTTAAACATTCAGCAATAGCAGCAATATCTGATGGCATTTCGCCTCGATAACCTTCCAGTATTTTATATCCACGAATCTCTTTTGTCATCCGTTGAGCACTTAACTCACGAATGGGAGCAATTCTAAATGTAACATCTTTTAATGCCTCCACATAAACACCGCCCAATCCAAACATAAGCAAAGCACCGAACTGCGGATCCCTATTCATTCCAATTATCGTTTCTTTTCCTTCCTTTGCCATTTTCTGAACAAGAACACCCCAAATATTTACTTCCGGTTTAGCACGCTTCACACTATATAGTATATTCTTATATGCTTTTTTCAATTCTACTTCATCTTCAATATTCAAGCTCACGCCTCCTACATCAACTTTATGAAGAATGTCCGGGGAAACTATCTTCAAAGCCACTGGATACCCGATTTCCTTAGCACATTGCAGACATTCTTGTTCGTTTCTTGCTAAACGGAAGTCTAAAACCGGGAAGCCATACGCTTTCAAGACCTCGTGAGCCTCTGACTCGGGCAAAAAGTCCCTCATTTCTCTCCTGGCAGTGGCAAGAATTTCTTTTACCCTCTTTTTGTTAATATCGTTAAATACTCGCACCTTAGTGCGAGGACGTGCCAGCCATTGAGCGTGATCGGACATATTTGCCATTGCCCGGGCAGCCGCTTCGGGAAATTTATAGTGAGGAACATTTTTCTCATCAAGAATCTTTAAGGCCTCGGAAATGCCAGTCTTTCCCATAAAGCAAGCCATAACCGGCTTTTTGTATTGGGGGGTAATATCAGCAATGGCACAGGCGATGTCTGGTAAAACGGTCATCGACTGACGAGTGCATATTACAATAACCCCATCTACATTCTTGTCGTCCAAAACACTTTTCAATGCGAGTGCATAACGGTCTTCTTTAGCATCTCCAATGATATCTACGGGATTAGTTATATTCGCTGTGGGAGGTAGCCCCTTCTGCAGATTCTCAGTAGTTCTTTTATCGAAGGATACCGGTTGCAAGCCATATCTAACACTTACGTCGGTAGCCAATATCCCCGGGCCTCCTGCGTTGGTGACTATCGCTACTCTATTACCTTTCGGAAGCGGTTGATTTGCGAATGCTATGGCATAGTCAAAGAGTTCCGCAAGGGTCTCGACCCGCAAAACACCGCATTGGCGAAAGACAAAATCATACGCTTCGTCAGAGCTCGCCAGGGCACCTGTGTGAGAGGATGCAGCTCTGGCTCCCTCCGTAGTACGTCCTGACTTAATCGCCAAGATCGGTTTTATCTTGGAGATCTCGCCGGTTATTTCCCTTGCCAGTTCGATGAATCTCTTGGTATCTGTTAGCTCCTCCAGATATAATAGAATCACATCTGTGTGGGGGTCGTCTTTGAGTGCCGCAAGCAGGTCGTTTTCGGTGATATCAGCCTTGTTACCGACAGAAACGAATTTTGAAAGTCCAATATTCTCCTCCTGAGCATACTCAAGAATAGCCACCCCCAGAGCGCCTGATTGAGAGATAAACGCTCTGTTTCCTGCTTTGGGCATACTTGCTGCAAAGGTGGCATTAAAAGAAACCTCCGGATCGGTATTGATTACCCCCAGACAATTTGGCCCTACCAGAGAGATAGAGTATTTTCTTGAAATCTCCTTTACAGCTTCTTCCAGCTCTGTTCCTTTCTTTCCAATCTCTTTGAACCCCGCGGTAATGATTACCGCACCTTTCACCCCCTTCTCACCGCATTCCTCCATAACGGTGGGCACTGCCCCGCTGGGCACTATCACTACCGCTAAATCTACCTCGCCGGGGATATCCCAGACTGAATGATATGCTCTTACCCCAAGAATACCTCTTGCCTTGGGATTTACTGGATATACGATACCGGTATATCCAGAAAATAATATATTGGCAAAGATAGTTCTGCCTACACTCTCTTTACGGGTAGAGGCTCCTATTACCGCAACCGATCGAGGCGAAAATATGAGCCTTACATTTTCTTGTTTGTCCCTTTTCATAACACACTCCTTTGTCTGCTCGGTGAAGAGATTCCAGTAGTCATTTATGGATTCCGGGATCGGTTACTTCTTAAGAACAGAGCCCGATCTGCTCCTCAGATCTTTTGATCTTTCCTTCCTTCTCCAGCTTAATAAGATGGCTTTCGAGTATAGCCACTCCCGGCATGAAGTGGATTATGACCTGCTTGAATAACAAGGAAAGCAAGTCCTTAAAGCCCTGCGGGCTCCTGGCCAACTTCTGGAGGATAATATTGTCCCTCCGATGAGCTCAGATCTTGGAGCCTTGATCATGAAAAGATCTCCATACACTTCTCCCCTGTTAGTCTTTAAGGCAAATCGAGGGACATCGCTCCTTGATTGGCGTAACATACTAATCTACTAACAAATAGCAATTCAAATGTCAATGCTCTGAAGTTTGCTTTTTCCTAATCTAATCCGTCTGTTTTTTTCAGGACTTTCTTCAAAAATCAAATTTCAATAAAGACTCTCCTCGGTTGGAGACCGGACTACCCGGGATAATGCCTGCCCGAGGCTGGATTTAGGAAACTGGAATAATCTCGGAGGGAGTTAAAATATAATCTACCTTTTTATCAGTCCTCTTCGTAACCCTTGAAAAATCGTCAACTATTTGAAGTTCATGAACCAGAGTAACTACTTTTGTCCCAGGATCAAGCAGATTGCGCTTTAGGAGATAATCCCATTCCTGATCCCCATAGCCCTTACCCTTACCGAGGCGATTTCCCCTTCGGTCAACTGCCACACTTCCCTGCACAAACAGATCTATTTTTGTGTGGATTGGCCGACCGTATTTTTTAAATCCTTTGATATTAGTTGCCTTAGCAATATTGTCTACTGCTGCTATCTCGACAAAATCTTTCATGTGAGGAAGGGCAACCGCCAATGTCTTTCCTTCTTCCAGAACAATCTCTCGGATTCTTTTCAAGACAAAATCCGGTGCACAGAATACACATCGGGCAGATTGAAATTCAGTAATTTCCTTTATCCTCTCCGAGGCCTGCCTGCTTCCAGTAAAATTGGGGATCCTACCAAAACAGGGTCGAGGAAAATCAGCAATATTTTTATCCTCAAGCACCTGCCATATTTTTTGCCTGACAACCTGCTTACTTCTCATTTATCTTACAATCTTTTGCCACCATGCACTCCCTAACTGCGGCGCCACAACAGAGGCATTCTGTTTTATACTGAAATAGGGTGAAATAGGGAACGTTGTTTATATTTCGACTTTTCTTCATTGAAAACAGTTACTTTTCCCCTGGAATCTTAGCTCTTATTTTCGAATTACATTTGAATTGCTATTCCTAGCCGGGTTATTTATCCCAATGCGCCAGGATCATCTTGTTCCAGTATTCCAGGTCATCATCCTCTATGGTCATACTCGCCATACTCCCGGTAGCGTTTAGAATATTTACGGCACTTGTGCTGACATCACCCTGCGGGAACCGGATAGCATTGAGCCTCTTGGCAAAACCCTGATTGACCAGCTCAATTTCATGGTAAAAGTCAGTAAACTTCTTCAATTCCCAGTCGGGCTTCCTGCCGTTCCGGTATAGAATATACTGGACAAACAGATACATGGTGATGAAGCGATATGATGTCTCTTCCCAGGATTGAAAAGGGAGGTGGGTCAGCACCATCGGCCTCATTTTGTTGAGAATCGGGCATCCGCTCGAAACCATGTAAATACCCATGAGGGAGCTGGCGGCATTTTGGAGCGATGTTCGCTTGGAATAGGTACGCTTCTCAGTCTCCACCCATACGTCAACCTCATCATACGAGACAAAATCCTTAAAGAAATCAATCAACTCGATCAGGTTTACCGCAATCGGGCAGCTTTGATGGAGAGATTCTTCCAGGAGACAGTTAGGGCATTTATGGAAGGTGAGCTCGGTCCACTCCGGCAAGGAACCCCTCGGTTTCTGTAAAATGTCCAGGGCTTCCCAGTCGAGGTAGACCGTAAACGATTTTTCCTTGTGCGGCTCGAATCTGATTTTGTATGTAATGCTTAGAAATTTTTTCTCTGGGGCACCATTTTCACTCATTTCTTCATCCTCCTTGATAAAAGCGATAAAATGGGCTAAGAGGCCTTTCCATAGGTATTTTTGACCTGGGCCCGTTGAATCTTCCCTACC
>JAUWWP010000568.1 GCA_030616835.1 Deltaproteobacteria bacterium
CCTGGATAAGAAATGAAAATTGCAAATTGCAAAATGCAAAGTGAAAAATGAAAGTTGAAGTGGCTGTTACCGGAGGCAAATGAGTTGAGCAATATTGTTGCGAGATCTATTATTACCGCAAAGAATAGGAAATAACTTTGCAATTTGCATTTTGCAATTCCCAATCCGCCTGATCCGCCATAGGCGGACAGGGGCGGATTGGGAAGGTTGAATATGCGGGTTTGTTACTTCGGAGCCTATGAGCGGAATTATCCCCGGAACCGGGTGATCATCGAGGGACTAAGGGAGGCCGGGGTTGAGGTGATCGAATGTCACCAGCCGCTCTGGGAGCTTACCCGGGACAAAAGCAGGGAGTATCTCAGCACCGGATCCCTGCTCCGGCTGAGCTGGGAGGTGCTCAGGGTGTATTTGAGGCTTGCCCGGGATTATTTGAGGGTCGGAGGGCATGATCTTATTATGGTGGGCTATATTGGGCAGATGGATGTGCTGCTGGCCAGTCTGCTCACCGTGTTGCGGAGGAAGCCCATTGTTTTCAATCCCCTGATCTCCCTTTACGATACCCTGGTGGAGGATCGGGGCCGGGTTAGGCCAGATACCTTAAGGTCGAGACTTCTGTTTTTGCTGGATAAGTGGTCCTGCCGTCGGTCGGATCTAATCCTGCTGGATACCCAGGAGCAGATTAGATACTTCCGGGAAAATTTCGGGATCCCGGCTAACAGGTTTCGCCGTCTCTGGGTAGGGGCGGAGGAACGAGTATTCTCGCCTGAATCCCTGCCTACGCTAAAGCTTCGGCAGGCAGGCCAAATCCCAATGACCAAATCCCAAATTCCCCTCCCCCATCCCCCTCCCCTTGGGGGAGGGGACAAGGGGGAGAGGGAGTTTCGGGTGCTATTTTACGGGAAGCTCAGCCCCCTGCACGGGATAATCAGAATAATCGAGGCAGCCGGGATACTTAAGCACAGTAATGTTCACTTTACCATTATCGGCACCGGGCAGCTCTCAGAAGAGGTTCGTGAATTGGCCGAGGGAATGGAACTAAAGGAAGTGGATTTTGTCGACTGGGTGGAGTATCAAGGCCTTCCCGAGCGGATTAAAGAAGCGGATGTATGCCTGGGGGTCTTTGGCGATGGGGAGAAGGCCGGGAGGGTAATCCCCAATAAGGTTTTCCAGGCACTGGCAATGGGAAAGCCGGTCATCAGTGGGGATTCACCGGGGGCAAGGGAGCTGCTGACCCACGGGAGGGATGCCTGGCTCTGTGAGCGGGGAAGTGCGGAGGCAATCGCGGAGGCAATCCTTAAGTTAAAGGGAGACCGCGAGCTTTGCCGCCGCATTGGGCAGGAGGGGAGGAGACTTTTTCTTAAGCGGTGCTCTACCGGGGTTCTGGGGAGGGAGGTGAAGGGGATCCTGGAGGAAATGCAAAATGCAAAATGCAAAATGCAAAGTGAAAAATGAAAGTTGATAAAAAGCAACTAACGGATCGGTTGTTAGATTTTGCAGCACGTACTATCAAACTCGTATCCACACTTAGCAAGACATTTGTAGGTCGTCATATTGGTGGGCAATTAATGCGTTCAGCAACATCAGCCGGAGCAAATTACGA
>JAUWWP010000574.1 GCA_030616835.1 Deltaproteobacteria bacterium
CCTGGATAAGAAATGAAAATTGCAAATTGCAAAATGCAAAGTGAAAAATGAAAGTTGAAGTGGCTGTTACCGGAGGCAAATGAGTTGAGCAATATTGTTGCGAGATCTATTATTACCGCAAAGAATAAGAAATAACTTTGCACTTTGCATTTTTCAATTTGCAATTTGCAATGCCTGAGAAGGGTTAGGGCAATGTCAGCCAGTGAGGAAAATGCTAGTGCATGCGGACACGGATAAACAGACAGGCATAAGGCTTTCCGTGGTGGTTCCTTTCTATAATGAGGAGCAGAATGTGGGCGAGATCTACCGGCGACTGAAGTCCGCCTTGGACGGAATGGAATATGAGCTGATCTTCGTTGATGATGGAAGCAGCGATGGGACCTATCCGGCCCTGCGGGAGATCCGGGAAAATGATCGGGAGAAGGTAAAGATAATCAGGCTGCGGAGGAACTTCGGCCAGACGGCAGCCCTCCGGGCTGGCTTCGATAAGGCCCGGGGGGAGGTAATTGTTACCCTGGACGGTGATCTCCAGAACGATCCCGGGGATATACCCGGGCTGTTAAAGAAGATGGAGGAAGGGTACGATCTCGTGAGCGGCTGGAGAAGGAAGAGGGCGGATCCTCTATTTTCTCGCCGGATCCCTTCCTTTCTGGCAAACCGGTTGATCTCGCTTCTTACCGGGGTGAGGCTTCATGATTTCGGATGCACTCTGAAGGCATACCGCCGGGAGATCATCAAGCAGATCGACCTCTACGGGGAGATGCACCGCCTGATCCCGGTTCTGGCAAGCTGGATGGGGGCAAGGATCGCCGAGATGGAGGTAAGCCATCAGCGCCGATTATCGGGGAGATCGAAGTACTCGCTTTCCCGAACCCTCACCGTGGTGCTGGATCTGATTGCCTTGAAATTTTTCTTAAGCTATTCTACCCGACCGATCCATATCTTTGGCTTCTGGGGACTTGTCTGCCTCGGTCTAAGCCTGATTGCCGGGGCAATCCTGATCTTTATGAAGCTTTACCGGGGGGTGGATATGACGGGAAACCCCTTTCTTTTTATTACGATTATGCTCGTCATTGTCGGGTTTCAGTTTATTGTCCTGGGGCTGCTGGGGGAGGTAGGGGTGCGGACCTATTATGAATCCCAGAAGAAGTCGATATACCTGGTGCGGGAAGAGCTGGAAGGAGATTGAAATTGCAAAATGAAAATTGAAAAGTGAAAAGTGCAAAATGAAGATTGAAGATTTGGTCGATTAATGAGTGTAATTTTAGCGAGGTGAAGAATGAAGGCCGAAGGGAAGCAACTATCGGATCGGTTGTTAGATTTTGCAGCACGTACTATCAAACTCGTATCCACACTTAGCAAGACATTTGTAGGTCGTCATATTGGTGGGCAATTAATGCGTTCAGCAACATCAGCCGGAGCAAATTACGA
>JAUWWP010000138.1 GCA_030616835.1 Deltaproteobacteria bacterium
GGAAGAGCCTCTGCAATAACCAAAATATCTATATCACTCTCTGCTTTCGCTTCCCCCGTGCTACTGATCCGAAAAGGCAGATTGAAATTAATCTATCACGAAAATGATTTTTTATCGCCGAACAATATTCTTCGATCAATTTATCGTATTCTTTCATATCAACTCCTTCTACAGCAATTGTAGTAGTAAAACTTAGCTGTCGACCAAGTCAACCACTACAGTCGAGCGAGCTTGACCACTACAAAAAGTTCAGTTTAACTATATCAAAAGGGCTCTCTATGTCAAAATATCCCGGGATTCTTCCCCGAGAGATTTCTTTCTCTGGCGATGAGTAGGAACCATCGGATCAATAGCTTATTTCACGGAAAATATGTGAGATTGCGAGATCAACATCCTGTTCCCGTGCTTAGAACTAACCTCAGCCAGGTATTTACCTGGCGGCAATCTCTTATCATAAGCTGCCTTAAGACCCTTGATCCCCTCCGGGAAGACAAATTCTATTTGCCTTTCCAGTGTTATTCTTACCTCTCTCTTGGTCTTGGTAGTTACCACCATCTTACCTTTTCCGATAAGTGAATCTGCCTTAGCAGGTTCTATGGTAAAGCTTGAAGAATATCTTCGATTAACTGTCCTATTGGGTATTGTCATTCCGAATTTAATGAATTGTCCTTCAGTTTTTTTCAGGGATCGATTGGGTGGATGGATCCAAGGGAGAGCGGAGCATCCTGGGTTGCTGAACTTAACAAAATATAGCGTGTTTGCCGGAGCAGACATTGACAAGCCCAGTGATAAGATAAATATTAGAGCTTGAATTATACCCCCCATTCAATTCTTTTCCCTTCTTTTAAGAAAACAAGATCTTTGCTAAAGAGGAGCCATTTGTGGTGATAAACTGCGCCGCCCTTCCCGAGACACTTCTAAAATAGTGAGCTCTTTGGCTACCAGAAGGGAGCGTTCACTGAGGCAAGGCCCGTCAATTCTACTTTTTTATAGACCAAATACTCTGGTATCAAATCTACGGTGGGTTTCTATAAGGCTGGGCTTACCGTGAAGGTAATGGTTTCAAAATAGGTTCCTGAACCAGACTACACTAATCAAAGGTACAAGAATTAAAATTTTCTTTAATTTCATTCTAATTGACCGGAACCAATAATTAAGACCCTACTTCGTAAGGATATTTCTTGCGAGCAAGGGAGTTCCTCAAAACCCTCACGGTTTTGGTCGTAGAATCAGTAGCCCCACTCTCATCGGTAACCTTAAGAGTAACGGGATGATCACCTGCTGAAGAAAATACATAATCTACAATTTTTCCTGTAGCATCTATCTTGCCATCCTCATCGAAGTCCCACTCGTATTTTACTATCTTGCCGGTAAAAGCAGAGGAAACGGAGGCATCGAAAGTTACTGTCTCACCAGATTTGGGATCTCGTGGGTCAAAGGAAAAGTCAGCATAAGGTGGTTGGAAGGTTATAATTATGTCTCTTGGCTTGTACCGTGCCCCAAAGGTGACCGAGCCTCTTTCCTCGGCTGCTAAAGTTATGGAGTATTCTCCCTCGGTAGTGAGCACGTACCTTTTAGGAAGGTATGATTTATCTATTATTATCCTGTGCTCTCCCGGTGAAACAGTAAGGGAAAATCTTCCGTTAGGGTTGGTGAAGGTTTCTTGAAGAGCTCCCTTCCTGCTAAGGAGTATTCTTACTCTGGGAATTCCCACCTCATCTTTATCTCTTATCCCATTCTTATTTTCGTCATCAAATACTACACCCATAACACTGCTTACTTCGACAAGGGGGATATTTACCTCTACGATTTTTCCTGCAGTGAGGCTGACTCTCTGAGGTAAAGCTATACCAGAGTCTAAGCCTGTAGGGATATCTTCTAAATTAAGCTCATAATCTCCGGGCTCTAAAGGAGGAAACTTAAACTCTCCTTTCCCGCCGGTAATGGCTTGCATCCCATTTACCGTCAAGATTAGCTCCCTAATACCCTCTTCATCTTCGTCCCGGGAGCTATTCTTATTCTTATCGATAAAAACAAAACCCTCTATTCTCCCCTTAGTTTTAACCCAGGGTATGGGAAGACCAAACGATCTACCAAGGCTAAAACTTGCTCCCCAATCTACCTCACCGAGCTCAGATTCTTCTCTTTCTACTTCTAAAGAAAGATAAGTGTTAGGGCCGAGTCTGAAATTCGTCCCCAGGGATATAGTTTCAGTGATTTCCTCTTCCCACTCTTTAGTCCAGCCTATAAAAGTGGAAAATTTTTCCGGGATGAGATCATACCCCAACCCAACCTCTTGAGTTACAGATTTTTCCTTAGTCCCCTTTGTTACTTCTTGCTCCATATCTTCGGTATACCCAAGCCAGCCGAATAACCTTTCTAACGAGATGCTCAGCGTTCCCCTATATCCAGTCAGGTCAAATTCAGTTCCCTCTATGTAGTCATTTTTCTTTCCCCAGTCCTTAGAGATAAAATAGGCAAACGGCCTTAAATAGCCACTGATTCCTGCGAAAAACTTTGTCTCCTCTTCATCCGTAAAAGGTGGGGGACCTTTACTCTTATCTTTAGTTATATCATAACCTAACCTTAAGAAGGGAAGTCTTTTAAAATAAAGGCTGGAACTTACACCGACTACATCGGTAATTACTGTGGGTAGTGTGGGATCCCCATTTACATTATTGCTAGAGCGTCGCAAAGATAATCCTAATAAAAGAGGTTTAAAGAGACGATATTGAGAAGATACTTTAGCTCCTTCCTCATCCCTCCTCGATCCGAGATAGTTAGTTCCTGCCTCGATGCATTCAGCATCTAAGATAAGATTCTTGCCTTCAAATTTGGAGCCGATCCAGCTTGCTGTATCACTATTTTCCTTTCCCTCACTCATAGCATATTCTCCTGAAATATCCCATTTCTTTGTAAAATTATGGCTCAACTGAAGACTGGTAATATCTCCCTCAGAGGAAGTAAAATAATTCAACCCAAGGCTAGTTCTTTCCCCAATGCTCCTGCTCAGGTTGGCTCCATAGTGGTCTTTTTCCTCTTCTTTTGCCCAGATAAGGCTAAAATCTGAGGATTGACCTAACCGAGTGTGAAATCTTGCTCCCCTACCGCTTAACTCTGTAAGCTCACTGAAGTCAGCCCACACATCTCCTAAGCTTAAATCCCACCGCTCTTTGACCCCGTAGTCCAGCCTAACATACAGCTCCCCTATTTCTTCCTCCGAATATGGAACGCCGCTATAAACATTAAACCAGTGTCCTTTACTTAAGTCTCCCCCGGCGTCAAAATTTATTGAACCACCGTGGTACTCTTCCTTGGTAATTGATCCAGAACCAGATAGGCTCATATTTGCCGAAACTTGTTTGGAGAGAGTCCCCCCTACTCTTTCGGGAGGAGGAGGAAGGATAGTGGTAGACATACTCACCTGATCGGATGCAGATTCATCTTTGAGCGAGGTAGCTTTTAGTGTAAGGTATTCCTTTGCTTCTGGAGCATCTTTGGGAACCAGAAGAGTGACCGATATCTCTTTTCGCTCCGCGGGAGCAAGTTCAACCAGCTCTTCAGATAAATTTATCTTCCATGTATGGGTAGAATATGCCGAGATTTTAAATTTATTCACAGCATTGCCCCGATTTATCACCAAAAAAGAATAGCTAACCTCCTCACCTCCTTTAACTTTTCCCCCCTCCGATAGAAATTCTACCTTTACCCCCGCAAATTCTTTCACTACAATTATAGCTGTAGCTGAGGCTGATGCAGTTACATTATGGGTTTGAGGGGTTGCAGTCGGTTTTATCTCATATTTTTGGGCTAAGGCTATAGTTGATGCCTTGAGTTGAGGATGAGATTTTGCAACCGCCCTCAGATTCACCTCGTACTCTCGTGCTGGTATGAAGGGAGGGACCAAAATGGTAAGAAATATTTTCTCTCTCTCTTGAGCTACCAGATCTACCAGGGACAGAGGCGCTAAAATTCGCCATCCCCCGGGCGGCAAGGTAACTTGCATCTCGTATATCCCATCCTTCATTCCTTCATTTGTTATACGGAATACATGAGTTACCAACCGCCCGGGCAAGGTGGCCTTGGATGACGATATTACCTCAAGTTTTACCTGAGCATAAGTAAAAGATAACGTAGAAAGAATAATAAAAATAACAACTGCTAATATAATCGCTTTTTTGAATTTATCTTTGCCTTTATCTGTCAAAAAAAATTTTAACACATTGATACCTCCCTTAAAGACCTTTAACAGTAAAAGTAATCTGAAAAACAAACGTGCTTCCGGAGTGAATCTCTTTAAAGGAAGTTAAATTAAATCGGTAAACTACCGTCAAGATTTCCCCTTCCGCTCCTGCTGCAGAACCTGTCTTAACAACTCCTCCGCCAGCGAGCCACTCACCTGAGTCATCACACCTTGCTTCCAGAGCATTAGGAATTGGAGCATTTGCTCCTTCCTCAGGCCAGCTTATCGGGGTTATCTCAGCTGTTAGCTCCCATTTAGTATTACAGATGACTTTCAGGCAAGTTTTAGCTGAAATATAGTGAAAACCACTCTGAATATCTTTAGGGGAAAAGTTTGCATCTACAACTATATTTTCTCCCGAGATAACTGTAAGATCAATTATGGAATACTTAACAACAAGTTTTATATCAGATGTTCCTGGAAAAAAATTTCCATGACTATCTAAAACACTTATATACCATCCATAATTAAGGACTTTTTTTAAGACCCAGAGAACAACATCTTCCCTAACCGACCAGCTAATGTAACCACCACGTACACAGGATCCAACTTTACTTATCCGGCTTTCATCTACTCGATGAAGTCGATACTCTTTTGCTATTTCATTAGTGCGTAAATATAAAAATGCTGAGTGGATTATTGCTCTCTGAGGAATTGGAGATAGGCCAAATTTAACCAGGGTATAAGATGTAGCTTCTTCCTCAGTATCAATATTTTTTACTCTTTCAGGGTAAAAAATTAGCTCCTTTGCCTGAGAGGCAAAACTTAAAAATAAGAAAAACAGCGTAAAAACAGGAAGAACTCTTAAGCAAACAGTTTTTTTAGGCATCTTTACCCACTTAGTTTAAATTATGTTAAAGAGACCTCTTAAAATTCACTTGACCAGCCACCAAGTAATCTCCGCCAAAATCTAAAATGACGAGAGCGATATACTCACCTAGTGGAAGCTCTTTTTTACAATTAGATTCTATTTTCCTCTTAGCACCGGGCAGCACGGAAAAATTTTGCACTTGAATAGTATCCACAGTTTCCCCTTTTTCATCCCTAAATTCAATCCTACCTCCTACCTTAAGAAAAGTTGTTCCTGTATTTTCAAAAACTGCTACGACTTTCAGGAAAGGGTCCGACTCTTCAGAGGATATGACCTCTGCCCGGACAACTTTTCCCTCCCTCCTGGCAGTAGATGGATCTATCTGTCTAAGCTTAACACCGTAAAAAACAGATGCTTTAACTACAAGTTTTTTCTTTTCCTCAATGTCAACCTCGCTTGTAACATATTTGTCACTTCTTACCAAAAACATTGCCCAATGAGGACCTTTTTCCTCTGGAGGAAGATTGACTGTAAAGTTAACCTTCTGTCCTTGTCCGGGATTAAGTAAAAAATCGGAAGGAGAAAAATCTATTCGGGAGGCGAAAGATCTGGGAAGGGTTCCTGCCGGGGCTATTTTGAGATTACCGTCAATATCCTGGTCCCAATCAGCAAGAAAGACACTCATCTTTACTGGATTATCTTCAGGGCTTTCTTCCTCATAAATAACCTCGAAGGAATAAACGCTGCTTTTTTGACCTGGTAGGACCTCAATATCGCAGGAAAGAGGAGTTACTCCAATATGGGCAAAGGCAAGAAGCGGAAAAAATAAAAGAAGCGTACTTACAGTACATCTGACAATTATTTTTCTTTTTAAGTTCATTAGGCCACCTCACTTACATCTTTTGAAGCAACAGGAAGGGGGATGTATCCCCCTTCCTGTGTTTTCCCTATCCTGCTCTACTTCTCATAAACGAGATAATTTACGTTTATCGTGTATAGTCCGGATGGGAATTTCTGGTTCCTTAAATCAATTTTAAAATCTACACATACTCTATCCCCAAGCGCATCTCCAGCAGTAGTCGACCCGGTCCATAGGGTAAAGAAGCTAGGTCCAGCAGCAGGATAGTTTATATCTCCACCGCCATCCACATGCACCCAGGATGTAGGAAAGGCGCCCATTCCACTTGCGTCATTTACTGCCTTCGTTCCCCTCATCTCTATTCTACACTTCATAATGTCACCATCAGGAGGATCTGTGCCAGGACCTCCCTGAGAGTCATACAGGAATGAGGTGAAATCAGGGTTAGCCGCTACGCCGTAATCACAAGTAGAGAGAACCCTAATCCTATGAAGGGTGTCAAGAATTAGAAAACCATTCTGGATCATCCCGGGTTTGACTCCTGCTCCCTGAGTGTTCTTATACAGCTTAATATAAACAACCCCGCTTCCCAGGTTAAATGAGAGCAGACCGCTAACAGTATCCGTATCCCCGCTAGGAACCAAAGCATATCCTGTCGCTCCCAAACCTAAAATTAAGCCCACTGCTAATGCTATAACTATCAGCTTTTTCATTTTTTTCACCACCTTTCATTTTTGTTTTGTAATCCTTCCTTGGGGCCTCTGCCTAAAATTTACAGGCAGAGGGCATTACCCCTTGCAAAACCCAAAGTTTTCCTTTTTATCGAAATGAATGAACGAATTAATTGAACACCCACCTTTTTAATGGGCAAATTCTGGTACAGATAATGGGAAAATGCTAGAATAGTTCAGTAGCTACTTCTACTGAATGTGGTGGCCGCGGTCGGGCGAATCGGACGGAATTCAATAGATTCTGCGCGGCTCGATGGGTCCTCACACGCC
>JAUWWP010000132.1 GCA_030616835.1 Deltaproteobacteria bacterium
ACTTTACCATTAACTGCAATTCGGATATAAGAATAATTGCTTTCCCCGGGAGAAGACAATTAATTCTTATTTATTTAAAAATGAAAAATGCAAAATACAAATAATTAAATTGGGATTTGGTAATTGGTAATTGGGATTTGATTGAATTGGGGTTTAGTGATGAGAAAGTCAAGTAGCAGGGCTAAAATCAGGAAGGCTGTGATTCCGGCTGCCGGGCTGGGAACGAGGTTTTTGCCGTTCTCGAAGGCAGTGCCCAAGGAAATGTTGCCCATTGTTGATAAGCCAAGTATTCAGTATATTGTCGAGGAAGCGGTAGCCTCGGGGATTGAGGAGGTGATCCTGGTGACCTCCCGGGGGAAGAGCACAGTTGAGGATCACTTTGATATATCCTATGAACTGGAAGATACCCTGGCAAAAAGGGGCAAAACTGAGCGTCTGAAGACGGTGCAGGAGGTCTCCCGCATGATAAGGCTGATTTCCGTGCGCCAGAAAGAACCCTTAGGATTGGGCCATGCGGTGCTGTGTGCCCAGGAGGTTCTGGGTGATGAGCCCTTTGCAGTTATCCTGCCCGATGACCTGATCGATTCGGCGGTACCCTGTATCAAGCAGTTGGTTAAGGCATATTCGCAGTACGGCAAGGCAGTAGTGGCCCTGGAGGAGGTACCTGACAGCCGGGTTCATCTTTACGGAATAGTAAAGGCGGAGAGGATCAAGGGGAGGCTCTACCGGGTCAGGCATGTAGTCGAGAAACCTAAGCTGAAGGATGCCCCCTCCAATCTGGCGGTCATTGGGAGATATGCTCTTCCCCCGGAGATCCTGAAGATTCTCGCCCGGCTCAAGCCGGGAAAGGGAGGAGAGATCCAGCTTACCGATGCCCTCCAGGAATTGGCCCGCAGGAAGATGCTCTATGGATATCAGTTCCGGGGGATAAGGTATGATTCCGGGGATAAGCTGGGATTCCTCCAGGCCAATGTAGTTTATGGTTTAAAGCGGCCAGATCTGAAGGAAAGCTTCAGAGAGTTTCTGGAGAAGGAATTGAACAAATGAAAATCCCCCCTAACCCCCCTTTTTCAAAGGGGGGGAGGGGGGATTGAAATCGCTCGAATTAAGGAGGTTGTTGAAGATACTTACTCGACAAATATGGCCTTTAGTAATACTGGCAGTACTAATCCTTTTACCGGTTCGGCTGACTGCCTATATTATTCCTACCCATCAGATCGTGCGGTTGATGGTAAAGAGTAAACCCAAATATACTGCCCTCCGGATAGAACAGTCGGTCGTGCTTTACCAGGATACTTTTGTCGGGGGGAAGCTTGAGGTTCCGTCTCTTCTCTTCCTGGAGGCTCCGGATAAAGCTCGCCTTGAGGTTAGCTTTCCTCAGGAAAGGAGAATACTGGTGAGTCAGGGAGGACAGTCGGTTAGTCTGGTTGCTGACCGTATTGCCCCCGAAGATAAGGCTGAACTGAGACAGAGGCTTATATTTCGTAATCTCATTCTTCTTCCCTCAACCAGGGCAATTCTTCGGCTGCTTAGGGAGGAAGGGGTTAATACTGGGAAGGTGGCTTTAGGAAGACATAAAGGGAAGATCGCTTATATAATTGGAGCCCGGGAGGGGGAGGAGAGGATGTCGCAGCTCTGGGTTGAAAAAGAGAGGTTGTTTCCGCTGAGGTTCATCGGAAGGGTGATTATCGAAGGGGTGGTTAAGATGATAGAGATTAAATACCAGGATTATCGGTACCTGAGCGGGGGGCTCTCTTATCCCTTTCGAGTTGAGTTTTATACCGATGAAAAGTTAACCCAGTGCTTTCGGGTTAAAGAAATATATGAAAGCCCCAAGCTGGTGAAAGGGATGTTTGACGTTGCCAGGATAAGGAAGGAACATCCCCCGGCAGAGAAACCACCACCGGAAGAGAAGGTTGAGCCCGAGAAAGCAAACTCAATCGAGCAACTGCTGGAAGAATCTGAAAAGAAACATTGAGGGAATAATATAAAAAGTAAATGGCTATATCCCTCCTCGGCCGTTAGTCCCGCCCTCTTGACTCCATTGACGCTGACTTAAAAAGTCCACTACGCCTCAACTGGATCGGATGCTGAAATCCATAATCTATTACCTTTAAAAATAGGGGGCAGCCACCTATTTCACCCTACCTCCCCTTCTCTCTTCTTCCTCCACAGTTATCTCGATCTATTTTTGTTATCCTTCCCTTTCCATCCCTGATTCTAAGCAGGATCAGGGTTGTGAACGCTTTCGGCAATTCCACCTAATTTCTCAATTGCTGCTTCAATATGTCTGTTCATCTCTTCTGAGAGTTGAATAACCTTTCTCAAATCCCCCGCTACTTCCTCAAGCCCTGCTTGCTCTACCTTAGCAAGCCATTTCTTATCCTCTTCAATATGTTCGTTATTATGCTTAATCCAATAAGGCATTATTACCCTTAATTTTTTTAGGTCTTCTTCTGAATTAGCCATCTATTCTTCCTCCCTCTTACTAAGGACCAGATAACTTTCCGTAAGATTAACCTCTTTAATAAAATAACCTTTCAGTTTTTCTTCTTCGCCAAAGATCGTATTGATTTTGATAGTTCCATTGTTGTCCACAACATTGGCAGCCTCTTCAACCACAAGATTATCTTCGTTCCTTTGCTTCAGATAAACTTTGGAAAGACACATCATTGCCTCCTACTTCAATATGTCCAAATTCATATTAGTTATTCGTTATTCGGTTGCGCTACTCGCCCCGTTAAAAATTCTCGATATATATCGAAGGTAATCACATTTAGCAACTTATTTCTACGGGGCTCGTTTCGTCTTTCGTGACCAGGTTGCGTTTTCCATTACGCTCACCGAGTTTAGTCCAGGCAAGAGATAAGTTATAAAATAACCGATTTACGAATCCCGATACTAGTTGCGTAACCACAACCGAATGACCCAACCTATAGCTTACAGAGTTTTACCAACCACTAAAGGTTCAAGATCAATTATTTATAGGTAACAATTTTTTCTTCTAATACTTCTTCGGGTAAGGCACCGATAATACCGTCCACATTTTCCCCATTTTTGAAGATAAGCAAGGTAGGAATGGACCTGATCCCGAATCGAGCTGCTATCTCCTGGCTTTCATCCACATTTAACTTACCAAAGACTATTTCTCCTTTGTACTTGTTGGCCAATTTCTCTACTACCGGAGCAACCATTCGGCAAGGCACACACCATTCTGCCCAGCAGTCAACCACCAGAAGGGAATACTTATTTACTGCCTGGTCAAAACTGTCTTTGTCTAAAGTAACCGGTTGATCCGGGTTATCTATAAGTCCTTTCTTTTCCATGCCCTCCTCCTTTTCAAAGAATCACCTTATATTATTTAACCCCAAATAATGCGTTAATGTAGGGGGTCAATTCCATCAACAGGTTCAGGACAAGTTGGCTAATTCTCAGTAGTAATTCGTTATTCGGTTGCGCTGCTCGTTTCGTCTTACGTCTATCGGTTGGGTCATTTTGACGATGGACGATCAACGAATAACGACACGAGTTGCTCAACCGCAACCGATTCACACAACCAATACTTCGACCGGCTCAAGACAAGTAATTCGGATGTTCACGCATTATTTGGGTTAAAATGGTATATTGGGAAAATAGAAGAAAGCAAAAAATAGGGATGTTGATTACTCGTGCTCTGTTTGTTATAGCAAAGCAGCTAAGGGTTGAAATTGGGGATGGAGTGAGCTTCTAATGGGGGTTACCCTATTGGGGTTTAAGTTTTAGGTACCATTCTTGAAAGGATAGGGAGATGGCGAAAGACGAGATAAAAAAGATTGGTGTTTCAACCGGCGGCGGAGATTGTCCGGGCCTGAACGCGGTGATCCGGGCGGTGGTTTACACGGCCATCAACAACTACGGGTGGGAGGTCATCGGGATCATGGATTCTTTTAACGGCCTCATCTACCCTGACCAGATCATGCCGCTCGGCATAGAGCACGTTAAGGAAATCCTCCATAAGGGCGGGACGATCATCGGGACCACCAACCGCGGCAACCCGTTCCTCTGGGAGAGGCAAAAGAAGGACGGGACAGTCGAGATCGTGGATTACTCGGACCGGGTGATGGAGAACTTCGAGCACCTGGGACTGGACGCCCTGATCGTGGTCGGCGGCGACGGCACTATGAAGATCGCGCAGCAGTTCTTCGAGAAGGGCATGCCCGTGGTCGGGGTCCCCAAGACCATTGATAATGACCTCTCTGCCACCGACGTGACCTTCGGTTTTGATTCAGCAGTGCGGACCGCCTCGGAAGCCCTGGACAAGCTCCGATCCACCGCGGAAAGCCACCACCGGGTGATGGTGGTCGAGATGATGGGCCGGCACTCGGGCTGGATCGCTCTCCACTCGGGCCTGGCCGGTGGTGCGCACGTAATCCTTATACCCGAGATCCCCTTTGATCTCGAGCTGGTGGCAAACAACCTCAAGGAACGGAGGGAGCGGGGCGACAAGTACTCGATCGTGGTGGTGGCCGAAGGAACTGTCCCCAAAGACGGCAAGATGAGCTCGGTCGGTAAAAGGCCGGACGGCACCGTGCTTCTGGGCGGGATGGGCCATAAGGTCGGCTCGGCCCTTTCCGACATGACCGGACTCGATATCCGGGTTCTGGTCCTGGGCCACCTCCAGCGAGGGGGCTCACCATCCGAGTTCGACCGCATCCTCGGTACCCGCTACGGCGAGGCCGCTACCCACCTTATCGCAAATAAAGACTTTGGAAAGATGGTCGCGCTCCGGGGCACCGCGATCAAGGGCGTCCCTATCACCGAAGCCATCGGCCAGAGCAAACAGGTCTACCCCGACGGAACCCTGGTCAAGGTTGCAAGGTCAATGGGGATATGCTTCGGGGACAGGTAGGGGTCCCCGGCCCTCCTCGTTTGTTCCAAAAACTTGTTCCAAAAACTTCTTGACTCCTCCGGGGTGAAAAGTTAATATAATATCAAAGAGTTATCTCTTTACCCCGTTAGAAAGCCCCATGCCTTGCCAAGGGGATGGGCAATTTCAGATTCTTTAGCGAACACGGAGTCCAAAGCCTTCTGTGAGCTTCTAACGGGGTTTACTTAAACCCGTGGGATAAATAAGGGTGATTTCCCAAAAAGCCAAATATATCTGGGCATTAGGAGGAGGCAAGGGAGGTATTGGAAAGAGCCTGATCGTCGGAGGGATTGGCATTCATATCGCTCAACTGGGTAAGAAGGTAATCCTGGTAGATACCGATCTGGGAGGGCCAAACCTCCATACCTGTTTAGGACTTCCGTTACCCAGGGTTACCCTGGCTGATTTCATCAAAAGAAGGGTGGAAGACCTCAAGGATGTAGTCTCTGAAACCGGCTTCACTAATCTGGG
Source organism: Deltaproteobacteria bacterium (assembly GCA_030616835.1). Classification (GTDB taxonomy): domain Bacteria; phylum Desulfobacterota. Next base: position 5,378 of record JAUWWP010000132.1, read on the forward strand.
TCTGATCAGCGGAGCTCAGGAGTTCCTGGCCTCAGCCAATCCCAAATACACTCAGAAGCTCAGGTTGTTAAGAAAGATCCAGTCTCTCGATATAGACTACCTCATTTTGGACTTGGGCTCAGGGACATCCTTTAATATCCTGGACTTCTTTCTTGTCTCCGATAACGGAATTCTCATAATGGTTCCCGAGCCAACCTCCGTTGAAAATACTTATCGCTTTATTAAGAGTGCCTTCTATCGTCGCTTACGAAGAATAGCGTCCTATCGGGAGATTAAAGAGCTTCTCGATCTGGCTCTGGATCAGAGAAATGTCAGGGGAATCAGGACTCCCCGCGATCTTATTGAGGAGATTGAGAGAATGGATGGACAGATAGGGAGGACTCTGCGCCAAGAAGCATTTAAGTTCAGGCCCAACTTGATCATTAATCAGGTCAGGACGGATAAAGATATTGAACTCGGATTTTCAGTTAAGAGCATTTGCTCACAGCATCTGGGAATCCAGCTTGATTATCTGGGTTATATCTATTATGATGACTGTGTCTGGCACTCAGTACGCAAAAAAAGGCCCCTGCTTCTTGAATACCCGGAGTCAAAGGCCTCGATAGGTATTAAAATGATAACCAATAATCTGCTTCGAAATGAACAACTGAAGCCTTAACCGGAGAGGTCCTTTAAGATGGAGAGACTCTCGCAGCAGAGCTATTATCAGACCCTTGAGGTGGATTCCAAGGCCTCGAAGATGGAGATTACAAAGGCCTTTGAGTTAGCTAAGCAGACCTACAGCCCCGATTCCCTGGCCACTCACTCCCTCGTAAGCCTGGCGGAGACAAGGAGGATCCTCTCCAAGATAAAGGAGGCCTACCAGGTTTTAATTGATGATAATTCCCGCCGACTCTACGATCAATATCTGATTAAGTCATCCCGGGAATTTGTCAAGAACCAGGAGGTTGGTCTGGAGACAACCTTGCCTGATAATCCATCACCACCTAATAGCCCGCTACCGCCTAAGAACCCACTACCTTCAATTACCAAGAGGCATACCTCATCCGGCTCGGGCTCCGGGAAGGGGAATGAAGAAGGTGCTGTCTCCCCTGGAATGGTTCGTTACAATGGAGCAGAGCTAAAGAGAATCCGTGAGGAAAAAGGCATTGAGCTGCGCACAATTGCCGAGAAAACCAAGATTAACATTACTACTTTAAAATTTATCGAAGAGAATAATTTTAAATTGTTGCCGGCACCGTTTTATTTCAAAAATTTCCTCATCCAGTATTGTAAATGTATTGGGCTCGATCCTAAGAAGGTGACGGAAAGCTATATGAAACTTTATTCCCTTTACAAAGAAGGGAAGAAATAATTTAAATGACGAATGTCAAAGCTCAAAGTTCAAACAAAACCCAAAGCTCAAAGTTCAAATAGTTCAGGGAATAGCAAGGAATGTCATTGCGAGCGAAGCGAAGCAAACCCGTCGAGATTGCTTCGTCGCCTCTTAGTCTCCTCGCAATGACATGTAGCAAGGAATAGCAGGGAGTAGCAAGGACTTGCCCCGATGGACATCGGGGAGTACAAGGAATAGCAGGGAGTAGAATCCTTGAATCCTATTTATTGATATTTAGATTACATTATTATTTGGTGAATATAAATGGCATTGATAACCTCATTAGAACACGCTAACCGGCTGGCG
>JAUWWP010000095.1 GCA_030616835.1 Deltaproteobacteria bacterium
GAGAGTCGAGCGGGTATTGGAGGATGCCGGGTCAGGGTCAAGGTGGCCGAGGGCAGGGATAAGCGAAGAGGCCTGGCAGATATTAAGGGATTGATCGAAAAAAGCCGGTTGAAAGATGAGATTAAATCTCTGAGCTTGGGGGTCTTTGAGTCTCTGGCCAGAGCCGAGGCAAAGATTCATCGAAGAAAGCTCAGCGAGATCCGATTTCATGAAGTCGGAGCGCTGGATTGTATTATTGATGTAGTGGGAGTGATAGCCGGGTTGGGTCTGTTGGATGTCGGCCGGATTAGTGCCTCGAAAATACCCCTGGGGCGAGGATGGGTAAATCTTGAGCGCGGAAATCTTCCCCTCCCTGCCCCGGCAACTATGGAAATACTGAAGGATGTTCCGGTTTATTCCTCCCCGGTCGAGGGGGAGCTGGTGACCCCTACCGGAGCAGCCATCCTTACCAATCTGACTCGAGATTTTGGAGATCTCCCCTCAATGAGGATTGAGCGGGTAGGTTACGGAGTTGGAGAGAGGGACTATCCGGCTTACCCCAATCTTCTCAGAATCGTCCTGGGCAGAGAAGATAAAAAGGAGGGGAAGGAGGAGAGGATAGTAGTCATCGAGACAAATATTGACGATATGAACCCGGAGCTTTACGATAACTTGATCGAGAGGCTCTTTCAGGAAGGTGCCCTGGATGTTTATCTTACCAACATTCAGATGAAGAAGACAAGGCCAGGCATCCTGCTCAGTGTCCTCGCCCGGGAGGAGCAGCGGACAAAGCTGACGGAGATTATCTTCCAGGAGTCCACCTCAATTGGTATCCGCTTTTATCCGGCAGGTAGATATAAACTCTCCCGGAGAGCGGGTAAGCTGGAGACATCTTATGGTAAGGTTCGAGTTAAGATCTCACAGGGGAAAAAAGGTATGATGAACTTAGCTCCGGAGTACGATGATTGTAAAAAGTTAGCAAGGAGGGCGGGGGTACCGTTAAAGGCAATCTATAGTGAGGTTCAGGGGAGACTGGCCCAGCTCAAGGATCTACCAAAATTATGATCAAGTTTACCTCACGATTACTCATAGTTGCTGGGATAATTCTGCTGGTTCTTTATTTTTTTCGATTCTCGATAAAGCACGGAGGGCTGGAGATAGAGTTCCGGGATAGGGCAAGGATTGAGAACCTACGGAAGATTACCAGTGAGGTAAAGCAGAAGGTTTTGTCCCTATTAGTCGGGATATGGACTGTGCCCGACAGGGGGGCAGAAGGGAAGGTCTCCTCGGGAAGAGCTAAAAAGGACTTAAGAAGCACTGATGAGCAGATCTCGGAAGAGGATCGGCGGGAGCTGGAGAAGATAATAGAGGAAAAATATTAGGTAGCTTGTCCTGAGTTTATCGAAGGAATAGGAGGCAAGAGATGGCAAGAAGGGATTGGGGAGAGGAGCTTATCGAGGATAAGGAAGCGATTAAGAGGGGCCTGAAGGATTTCCTGAGAAGTTTAAGCCGATTGGAGTCAGCTATTTTAATTAGGGCGGGGGCAACCTTAGTGGTATTAATAGCACTCGGAGTGGGGCTGCCCTTGCTCTTCGGTCTCTTTGCCCCGAAGCTGGAGGCGAAGGTACTGGCCAACACCTCAACCAAGGTGGGAAGTTTCGTTCTGATCAATAACTTAGGTAGCTCTGACTGGAAAGAGGTAAAGATGACCCTTAATGGAAGATACACCTACCAGGTAGACAGGATAGAAGCCGGGGGCAAACTTACCATCATGGTGCAGAGCTTTACCGAAGATGGAAAAGCAGCTCCCAAGAACTTGCCACCTAATGTTTTACTTATTGAGTGTGATAAAGGCAAATCCGTTTTCCCCCTAAATTAAAGGAGAGAAAGGAGGTGAAAGCTAATGAAATTAAATAAGACTTCGCTGGGATTCTCCCTGGGGATTGTCTGGGGATTAGGAGTGTTTCTGCTCACCATCTGGATTATGATCAGATTCCCCCAGGGGGAGCATCTGTACCTGGGAATGCTGAAGAATGTTTATTTAGGATACTCGGTGAGCTTTCCCGGAGCCGTTATTGGTCTTATCTGGGGTTTCATCGATGCTTTTATTGCCGGCTGGTTAATCGCTGCCCTGTATAATCTATTTTCGCGCGGGGAGGGAGAAGCCAAAGAGACGAAGGTAGAGCCAGTCGCCGAGAAAGAGTGAATAACCCCACCCACAGAGCGGGGCTTCCGGTTTATTTCCAAAACAACCTCCTCCCCCTTGCCTGTCTTGAGCCTGTCGAAGGGATGGGGGAGGACAAAGCCTGTCCTGAGCGAAGCCGAAGGAGAGGGGGTGAAAATTTTATCAATTTTTTCCTCCTCACCTTTACCCCGATGTCCATCGTCCCGATGTCCATCGGGGTCTCCCTCCAGGGGAGAGGGAATTATATGGGTGTCATTCATCCCCGTTCACAGAACGGGGTATTCTGACATCTTTTCATAAACCCCGTTAGAAGCTCATCCGAAGTTTTAAATCATATGGCTACTAAAGAATCTGTAAACTTTTCGTCTCCGTGGCAATCCGCTTCTTGTCCTGAGCCTGTCGAAGGAGAGGCGGATTTCTAACGGGGTAACTTCTTAGCCAAGGAGGTTAAATTGGCAAGAATAACCGTAGAGGACTGTCTAAAGAGGGTGGATAATAGATTCAGCCTGGTCTTAGTGGCGTCGAAAAGAGCCAAACAATTAATGAAGGGATCGGCTCCCCTGATCGAAAATAAGGATAATAACAAGGAAATAGTAGTTGCCCTGCGCGAGATTGCTGCTGGGAAGGTTAACCTGGATAAAGAGGAATGATTAGGCTGAATGATATATTAGATCGGGCTCTAAGTTATAACCCGGAGGCTGACCTGGAGGTAGTTAAGCGAGCCTATGTATTTTCGGCCAAGGTCCATCAGGGGCAGGTGCGGCTTTCTGGTGAACCCTATCTGGTCCATCCAATTGAGGTAGCGGGAGTTTTGACTGATTTAAGAATGGACGTTGACTCGATTGGCACGGGCCTACTGCATGATGTGGTTGAGGATGCCTGGACCGATCTTGAGCAGATCGAGAGGATCTTCGGGAAAGAAATAAGCTTCTTAGTGGACGGGGTAACCAAAATTAGCCAGATCTCCTTCAGCTCCTCGGAGAAGAAGCAGGCAGAGAACTTGCGCAAGATGATTGTAGCTATGACCAAGGATGTGAGGGTTATTTTGATTAAGCTGGCGGACCGACTCCATAATATGCGGACTCTCGAGTATCACGAAGAGGACAGAAGGGTCAAGATTGCTCAGGAGACAAGGAATATATATGCTCCGCTGGCGCAACGGCTGGGAATAAACTGGTTAAAGTCAGAACTGGAGGACTTAAGTTTTATGCATCTAAACCCGGAGAGATATTATCGGTTAGCCAAGAGGATAGCAAAGAGCCGAAAGGAAAGGGAGAAGTATATTGAAGAGGTAGAGGGGATCGTCAAGGGAATTCTAACCAAATCGGGCGTTCCCGCGGAGGTATCCGGAAGGTCTAAGAATCTATTCAGCATAAATCAGAAAATGGAGAAATACGACTTAGACTTCGATCAGGTTTATGACATCATTGCCTTTCGGGTTATGGTCGGTTCTATCAAGGAATGTTATCAGGCCTTAGGAATTATTCATTCCCACTGGAAGCCGGTGCCCAAACGCTTTAAGGACTACATCGCTATGCCCAAGGCCAATGGATATCAATCCCTCCATACTACGGTTATTGGCCCTCGTGGGGAGAGAGTGGAGATCCAGATCCGCACCGAGCAGATGCACCGAGTGGCCGAGGCCGGGATAGCCACCCACTGGAAATATAAAGAGGGCAAGGTTATCCAAGAAAAGGGTGACTGGGAATTCGCCTGGCTCCGCCAGCTTCTGGAGTGGCAGCAGGAGGTGCCCGATGCCAGCGAGTTTCTCGATACGGTTAAGATCGACCTTTTCCCTAACGAGGTTTATGTCTTTACTCCCCGGGGAGATGTCAAGGAGTTCCCCCGGGGTGCCACCCCCGTTGATTTTGCCTACAGCGTTCACACTGATATCGGCAACCATTGTGCCGGGGCAAAGCTGAGCGGGAAGATCGTTTCTTTGAAGACTGAATTGAAAAATGGGGATATTGTCGAAATCATAACATCGCCCACGAAAAGCCCCAATCGGGACTGGCTACGCTTCGCTAAAACCTCGAGGGCGAAAGCCAAGATTCGCCAGTGGATATCCCGGGCAGAGAGGGAAAGAAAGAGTGCTCTGGGCCGGGAACTCCTGGAGAAGGATTTTAGAAAGCATGGCCTTAATCTTTCCAAACTAATCCGTTCCGGGGAGGTGAAGAGGGTTGCCCGAGAGCGTAATTACAAGGAGGTTGAGAGCCTGATAGTCGCGGTGGGCACGGGAGTGATTCCCCCAAGCCAGATCAGCAAACGCTTCGTTCGGGCAGAAGATTTTCAATCGGAAAAAGCCTCCGCCCTCCAGAAAGTACTTCGGAAGCCGGCCAAGCGATCCCCCACTGCTATCTCCATTAAGGGGGTTGATGATATAATGGTGCGCTTCGGAAAGTGTTGTAATCCTCTGCCAGGGGATAATGTGATTGGATTTATTACCCGGGGCCGGGGGGTTACCGTTCATAAAACTGACTGTCCCTGGGCTCTGGAAAGTGACCAGGAGCGGCGGTTAGAGGTGCAGTGGGATCTGCGGGAACAATCAGTGCGACCGGTTAAGATTAAAGTGGTATGTGTGGATCAGCCTGGAATGCTTGCGCAGATCACTCATTCAATCTCCTCAGTTGATGTAAATATCCAGCATGCTAAGATCCAGACCACTATGGATAAGACAGCGATCGGTATCTTTGAGCTCAATGTCCGGGATACCAGTCACCTTCGCAGTGTGATCAGGTCAGTTGAGAAGATCGGAGGGGTGATCTCAGTGGAAAGGTTGGGGGCCTAAATTAGGGGGCTTTGGTTACAAATCCTGAACGGATGCAGCGGGTGCAGACATTAAGACGGCGGACGGTGCCGCCGCGGATTACCCGGATCTTCTGAATATTAGGATGCCAGATCTTTTTGGTTCGGTTATGGGCGCGGCTGACATTATAGCCAAAAGAGGGTTTTTTCCCGCAGATCACACAAACCTTTGACATAATTTCCTCCCTGATCTATTAATCTATTAAATACCACACCCTCAATTTTTTGCAAGCTTTTTTTAGAAAAAAATACAGCCCTAACTTCTGCCCTGCCTGTGCGTAGTGCGTAGCACAAAGACCGGCCTGCCTGTCCTGCCAGTCCTGAGCGAAGCCGAAGGGCCTATCGAAGGGAAAGAGGCCCATTCCCATTTCCCGTCATTATTGAGGTGGAATGATGAGGAATCAGCTAATAAAAAGGAAAAGGTATCGGAGATTTTCTTATCTTACGGATATTCGAGGAATAAAAAGCGCTATTGGTGAATTGCGGGGATTTGGCTATCCCAAGCAGCCCAAATTAAATAAAGATTACTTGCCCCAAGACAGTGATACCGTGTTCAATGAAGAGTGGTTTATTAAAACCATCAAGGAAAAAATTGCCCATCATCCGGCAAACAGTATGGAGTTCCCATTTGAGGGAGAAAGAATATTTGATGAGCCACTGGTAGGTTTTGTCAAGGGAGATGATTCTATCTTTCCGGAATATAAAAGGCTCATAGGCCCTCATCATTTTACGCCAGAAGAGATCATGCAATGGCAGGCAAGAAAAAATGGCATCACCTCGCCTGAGACCGAGGATTTGACCGTGGTTTCCTTTGTTATGCCAATTACCAGAAAGACAAGGGATGAAAATGCCAGGAGAGATGAATGGCCCTCAGAGAGGTGGGCTCAGACCAGGCTCCTGGGTGAAATATTCAGCCAGACATTTGTGAGAGAGATTATCACATTCTTGATGAGCAAAGGTATCTTAGCCGTAGCCCCGGATGTTACCCCGATGTTCAATAAAAAAAGATATCCCCATGTGGGGTGGGCCTCGCCGTGGTCACACCGTCACATTGCGTATGCGGCTGGTCTCGGGACATTTGGTAGGCATAATTTCCTGATTACTGAAAAGGGATGCGCACACCGATTAGGTAGCTTCGTGGTTAACCTGAAGCTGGAGCCAAACCGGGAAAGACCTGAGGATATTCATGCCAATTGTCTCCAGCATCAGAATATAGATTGCTTGAAGTGTGCGTCCAGATGCCCGGTGGATGCAATCTCTGACGATGGACATGATAAGGAAGGATGCTATCAAAAGGTGGCCAGGTCCATCAAATATTGTAATAAACATTATCATATCTTTATTTACGGGTGTGGGCTTTGCGCCACCGGGGTGCCCTGTGAATCGAGTATTCCCGAGGTACTTAAAAAGAGAGCATCAATTGTGGATTGATAGCGGGGTACCGGGGCTCGAAGGCCCCGGCTATCTGCTATTGAGTTTACTAAGGTCAATATCAATAATCTTGTCCTGAGCCCTTCGACGGAGTTTATCCCGAGCGGGGCCGAGGGACTCAGGACAGGCTTGTCTGTAGGAGGGTTGCCTAGAATGGGAACCACCTTCAAATTTCAACTATGAAAGGGACAAACTCCACTATGCTATGGAAGATAAATAATTGTAACAGTTTATAAGGATCAGCGGAGCGGAGTCAGGAAAAAGAAGAAATGTATGGGGGAATAAAATAATGGAGATTCAAGGTAGTAAGGTTCTAATTACCGGTGCTGCCAGCGGGATCGGGCGTGCTACCGCCATTGCAATGGCCAGGTCAGGGGCTCGGTTGTTTTTGACGGATATCAACCACAAGGGTTTAGCGGAGACATCTCGTATGATCGCAGGAGACGGAGGAGAAGTCTGTAAATATAAGGCCTTTGACATCTCTATGTATGAAGATGTGAAGGTATTTTCTGATGAGATCCATCGGGACTTTGGGCCAGTGGATATCCTGGTGAATGTTGCTGGGATTGCATTGTTTGCGCAGTTGGAGGACATGAGCCACGATCACTGGAAAAAGGTCTTAGCGGTAAATCTCTGGGGAGTAATCCATGGTATTGAATGTTTTGTCCCGGAGATGATCCGTGCCCGGAGAGGGCATGTGGTTAGTGTATCCTCCACAGCCGGGATCATTGGATTGCCATGGCACGCAGTGTATGCCGGGACAAAGCACGCCCTGGTGGGAATCTCTGAGGTCTTGCGCTATGACTTGAAGAAACACAATCTTGGAGTGAGCGTAATCTGTCCTGGTGCGGTGAGAACCGGTTTGGTAAAAACTGTGGAGGTCATTGGAAATAAAGATGCGGTGGCAAAGGTAAGAAGTAAGTTTTTAAAGATTGCTATCCCTCCAGAAAAAGTAGCTAAACAGATCATCAGTGTCATCAAAAAGAAAAAATTCATGCTGATCACTTCACTTGATATCAGGATCCTATTTTTCTTAAAAAGGCATATTCCCCCTTTGTATCATGTCATTATGCGTCTTCTTTGCTGGTATATGGACAAAGAGCTTTTAAGAAAAAAAGAGAGCTAATACCTTTATAATTCCTTCTTAAAATTCCTGATTTTTCTCACGTATCCGATGGTCTCCTTGTGTCTCCAATTGGGGACAAAAGGGGCTATTTTAACAATGGAATCCCAATGATTTTCATTTAATCCCTTTCTCTGGCAAATTTTTTGCGCCCTTATTATTCGACTATGGCCTGCATTATAGCTTCCAAACATAAAGCACATTCTATCTATCAGGGGCCTCTCGGCCCTCCACTTATCCCACATAAGCCGGTCGTAATATATTCCCGCAGCGATATTCCATTTAGGATCGTGGATGTTCTTCAATTCCGGATTTTTCTCCTTTATATATTCAAATGTTTTCGGCATAACCTGCATGATCCCCTGAGCATGCACCCAGCTCTCCGCATCCTCCCTTAGATTCGACTCGGCAATCGCTTGGGCCTTGAACCACTTCCAATCGAAGGCAGAGCTAAAAAATCTTTTCGAATATTTTTTAAAATAGCGGTCATAGCGGCCGGTATATCTCTCGGTAGGAGGGGCACAGAAATTAAGGGTAAACAAAAACAGTAAGATTAAGAATAAACGGATTTTCTTCACGGTTAGTGC
>JAUWWP010000211.1 GCA_030616835.1 Deltaproteobacteria bacterium
AGGGGAAAACAAACTTCGACCTGTAGCCACTACGCCGGCATTATACTCTACCCTAAAGCTATGGAATATAGAATAGCAACACCAGATGAGTCTGAATATCCGTAAAGCGAAGGGAAAGTAAGGGACGGGGAAAGTAAGGGACGTTGTTTACTTGTTGCGTTGTTCTGAGAAATTACCAGAGGTAAAGCGTCATATTTAAGTTGTTTTAGAAGCAACATCCCCTTTTCCCTCTCAATTGGATTCTAAATCGGATACTTTTCTAAGAACCTATCTTTGAGCTCCCGGTATGTTAAATCCCAAAGGTCACTAACCACTAAATCAGCACCGGCATCCAAAAGGGATTCTTTCGAGCCTATTCTTTGAATACCGATACAGAACATTCCTAATTTTTTCCCGGCGATCATCGCCATGGGAGCATCCTCGAAAAGGATGTAATTTTTCAATTTCCCCTGCGTTTTCTTCAGCAATTTCCGAGCGGTAAAACCGATCATCTCCTCTTTCCCTTTAAAATCCAGACCGCAGGCATCGACATCAAAAATGGAGTACAGGGTATCTTCTTTTTTAAAGAGTTCCCTTTCAATTTTTGTAGATTTAGATATAGTTTGGGCACCTATTTTTTTAAGCATATCTCTGGCATTTTTTGAAGCGGAAACAGCGGCCTGTCTTACCCCCTTGCTTTTTGAGACAAGGAGTAGATTAACCGCATCGGCAAAAATATCAAATTTACTCTCCTGAATGAGCTTTCTAATTAATTCATTTTTTTGGGTACAGAATCGCTCCAGCACCTGTTTTACTTCTTCTTCCGTCTTTGCCCCCAGCCTTTCATATACACCCTTCATTCTTAGAATATTATCTGCCCCTTCGTATCGGGGTCTGCTGGCGACATGCATAAAATAGAAATCCGAGCTTAATTCCTGAACCCCCCATTTGGGCTTCAGAGCAGTAATCCTCCAGGCCTCCTCGTGCGGGCTGTCAACCACAACCCCATCAATATCCCAGATGAAACCAAGCGAATCTTCAAAACTCATGGTCAAATATGATAGCAAAATAATTTATTGGGTTCAAGGCGATGCAAGGTATCAAAGATTTTTACATCAAGCGAGGCCTTCTTTTTAGAGCAAAAATATAATTTTACCATATCCTTTGATAGATCAAATTCAAGTAGATAACCCCTCCAGAATAATTTGAATCTCAATCCTCCCCAGTGCTTGGGAAGCCGGGGTTTAATGGATAATGCGTTTTCTTCAATCCGAATCCCGGCAAAACCATGTATTACTGACTGCCAGGCACCACCAAGGGTTGCAGTATGAATACCAAGCCGGGTATTTCCGTAATGATTTTCGAGGTCGGCATTTACCGTGTAGTGAAAATACTGGTATGCATTAGTTACTTTTCCAGTTTCACAGGCTACTATTGCATATATACTTGGACTAAGTGAAGATTTATGGGTGGTGCGATTTTCGTAGTAGTTGAAATTAATAATCCTTTGGGCAGTGGAAAATTCTTCAGGAAAAAGGTGAAACAGTAACAAAACATCGGCCTGTTTTACTAACTGGGTATTTTTAACTTCCGAAAGGGGAACATCCTCCGGATAAGTGGGCATTCCATTTTTATCCCGTTTGAGAGGGGAGGGGTCCCTTCTCTTAAAATATCCCTGGAATTCCTCAATTAATCCATTTTTATGGATTAGAAATGTTATTTTTTCACCTATCTTCTTCCATTTTTTTACTTCTTCTTGAGTGAGATTGATCCTCTTTAGTAGCTTTTTCATCCTCTCAGGATATCGGGAAAGAAATTCGCAGTAGATTTCTGAAGCACAGAGCAAGTTCCATCGGGCCAGGTAATTTGTGTAAGAATTATTGTTTACCTTCTCCTGAAATTCGTTGGGACCGATAACATTCCTGATCTCGTATTTCCCTCTTTTATTGTATTTAACCCGGCTTGCCCAGAATCTGGCAGCTTCAAATAGGATTTCTGCTCCATAATTCAACATGAAATTCTTCTCCCCGGTCGCCCGGTAGTAATAAAAAGCCGCATGGGCAATATCGCCAACAATATGGTGCTCCCTTTCCATCGTATGCACTTTGATGATGGAACCATCGAAGTTCCTCCATCTTTTCGGCGCAACCTCTTCTCCCGTATCCGCCGATTCCCAGGGGAATAAAGCCCCTCGATATTTTTGCTCTCGGGCATTTTCTCTTGCCTTATTCAGCCGGTAATATCGGTATAATAGTAGATTTTTAGCTATCCGGGGGTTGGTGTGAATAAAAAATGGAAGGATAAATATCTCGGTGTCCCAGAAGGCATGGCCCTTATACCACTCTCCGGTTAAAGACTTTGGTGCAATACTTACCTGGCAATCATCCTCTTTGCCAGCAATCAGTAAATGATAGATGTTAAAACGCAGTGCCCGGTCTGCCTCCGGGTCGCCCTGAATCTCCATGCTGGCTTTTGACCATATTTCCTGCCAGGAGTTGATATGCAAAGAGAGTGCATTTTTGAAGCCGGATTTGCGAGAGCTTCTGATCGCTGACAAGGTTTTTTTCATAAGGTATTCAGCTTTGACCCTGACGGGAAAATCCCGGGATGTATAAATGGTAAAGAACCTTTCAAAAACATAGGCCCTTCCTTTTCTGGCAGTTAAGGATAATCGCGAGAAAGGGCCCTCGTCAGCTTCTTCCTCGAAAATATATTTTTTATCTCCCTTTATGCTTAGCTCACTTGCGTAAGATAGCAATATTCCCCGGTCGTTTGTCTTTATTAAGGCCGAGCAAATATTCCCATTAGTATTTTTATCGATAACTTTATAATGCTTAACCGGCTCTCCTACTGCCTGCATCCGGTTGCTAATTGAAGTGTCAATGCCAGTTTTTACCGAGATATTCACATCTTCATCCAGGCTAACGAGGCATATTTTCATTACCCCAAGATGCGGGTTATTTTTACTGAAGAACCTCAAGGATTGATACTCATATCTCCGGTGCCGGGAATCCTCAAAAGTTGTCCTCCTCAGTAGAAGCCCCTTTTGCAAGTCCAAGGTGCGGTCGTGCTCAAGGATTTTCGTCTTATCCGGAGAAAGCTTCTTGCCTTCCACATATATTTGAAAATAGATAGGGTTGGGACAGTTCACAATCTCAACCGTTTGTGCCTCTGACTGGTCATAGATACCGGCGATATAAGTCCCGGGATAGCTGCCTTCGGGAATCTCTTCCAGGATGCCGCGGCTCCCCAGATAACCATTTCCCAACGAAAAGATTGTCTCCCTCACAGCTTGCTCTTGAGAATGGAAGCCCTCTCGCGAGATTAGCCATTTATCTTCTGATAAATATTTTGAGAAACTTTCAGACATGATATTTTTAGCTGTTCTGGCCAAGGATATTTCGATAAACCCTTTCATATCCATTGACCATTGCCTCCGAGCTGAAATTACTGCTCACATATTCCCGCAACTTCCGAGGATTAAGTTCATTCACTCTTTTGATGCTGCTCAGAAAATCATCAAAGGTATCAACAACAAACCCGGTAACACCATCCTTAACGATCTCCGGAATAGAGCCTCGTTTGAAGCTTACCACTGGTGTTCCACAGGCCATAGCCTCAATCAAGACCAAACCAAAAGGCTCATCCCACTGGATGGGATTTAAAAATGCCTGAGCCGACATAAAGTACTTCTTCCTTTCCTCAGCTAATTCACCGATATACTTTATCTTGTCATTTAGATATGGTTTCACTTTCTCGTCAAAATATTCCTTTTCCTTTTCCTCGCGAAGTTTGCCGATCAAGATCAACTTCTTCTGAAGAATCTTGGCAGCTTCACAGGCAAGATGGGGCGCTTTTTCTTCATTGAATCGGCCCAGCCACAACAGGAAATCTTCCTTTTCTTCTGAAAAGGGAAAGTGCTCTAACTCAATTGCGTTGTATACATTTGCCGCATAATTAAGCCCCGGAAGGCATTTCTGCTGAAACTTACTAATTGAAACAAAGTGAATTTCCCTGGAGTTAATAAATAGGCGGTAGAATTTCCTGTTCTCCTCATCCAGAGGGCTGTGGATGGTGTGGGCTACCGGCATATCTAAAAAGTGGGCTGAGGCCAGGCCTTCTTTCCAGGTATGGTCATGAACAATATCGAAATCCCGGCGGCGGGCGATTTCAAGATAAGATGCTAATGTTTGGGTCATTGCTGTATTGAGAAAACTCGATGGTTCATCACTGAGCTTAGCCCTCTGCTCACGCTCAAAGACCCAATACATCTCTGCTGAGCTCCGGGACTCACCTATGGTAAAAAGAGTGACATTGTGCCCCCGGCGAATAAGTCCCTCGGTAAGTTGATGCGCTACCGTTTCAATCCCACCATAACCATCGGGCGGAATTTTGATGTAAGGTGGCGCTACTATGGCAATCTTCATGCTGCTTCCCCCTTTATTCCCGCAATTGCTCTGGCTATGTTCTTTACTCCTCCACCTTCAGGTTCAGGATCTTCCGGGCGTTCCGGTAATAGATCCTCTCCAGTATCTCTGCCGGATACCCTTCCTTCTCATAGTCGTCGAAGAGACGTTGGTGGGTAAGTAAGGGGTAGTCAGACCCGAACATCACCCGATCCTTGAGACGGGATTTAATCTCCCGCTTGAGCGACTCCGGGAAATACTTAGGCGACCAGCCGGACAGCTCAATAAAAACATTGGCCTTATGAATCACCATTGCGATCATCTCTTCCTGCCAGGGCCAGGAGGGATGCAGGCAGATGATCTTTAGCTCCGGGAAGTCGGCAGCCACATCGTCCAGGTAGGGGATAGGCCGGGTGTACTTCAGGTGGATCCCCATTCCTCCGGGCATTCCGGCCCCCAGCCCGGTGGTCCCGGTATGGAACTGGACTGAGGCCCCCAGTTCCACGCACGTCTCGTATAAAGGATAGAACCTCCGGTCATTGGGATAGAATGCCTGGGCAGTCTGCTGGAACTTGAGGCCCATCATACCCAGTTCCTTAATCGCATGTTCGGCCTCATAGAGAGCCATCTCCCCCTTCCAGGGATCCACGCAGGCGTAGGCTCCGATAAAGGCCTCCGGGTAATCCTTAACCACCTTAGCCAGGTAGTCATTGCTAACCCGGGGCTGGCCCGTATTAGTCTCCGCATCCCAGCCTACCAGGATGCCCTTCACTCCCGCATCCAGGAAGTCCTTGGCCATCTCCTCCTCGCTCTTGCACATACTCAGAACCTGCTCCTCAGTCACCTCCTGCTTCATATAGTATTCCATTAGCGCCTTCTGGTACTTCATCATACTCAGGGCCCCCTCACGGGTAGAGATGTGGGCATGGACATCTATGGCCTTCATTCTTTTTTCCTCCTTAAGTCTATAAATGGAAATTCAAGATATAAATTATAAAGTGCAAAATATAATTTCAGGAAATATATCAGTTTTCTCTTACCACTACTGCGAGCGGGTGTTCCAGGAT
>JAUWWP010000082.1 GCA_030616835.1 Deltaproteobacteria bacterium
ATTGGCCTTCGGGATCACCCAAGGCAATAAAACCAAGCAGGAGAGGTACCGCTACCAGAGCAGTCAATAACCTTCTGGTTAACTCAGTCATCTCTTATTACCTCCCCTCTCCAAACCTCCAGTTCCGCCTTTCCTTTAAGCTTTTGCTTGGCCTGAAGGGAACCCAAGAGAATTCGATCAAACTTAGTGGGATCCTCAGTCAGTATCAAGCTAAAATCCTCTGCTTGATTAACTCCGGAGCCCTTTGCCATCCTGACAAGAAATATCTCTGCCGCCCGGAAAGGCTCCAGATCCATTAGATGAAGACCAGGAAGAGGGGTTGCCAGATGAAATACCTTCATTCCCAGCATAACTTTGCGAATCTCTTCCGAGATCTGAGAAAACCTTTTAAAGGAGAATTGAGATGAATGGCCCAGACCGACCAAGAGGATTCGAGGCGAACAGAGCTTATCCTGTGAGCCTATCAGAATAAACTCTTTAAAATGACCATCGATCTTACCACTGTTTATTAACCCTGAAAGACAGCCATTCAGTCGCCCATCGATCCATCCCGCCGTGCCCTTCAGCGGCCTTTCATCAGCAAAAAAGTAAGATATAACTGCCTCACATTCAATCCGATCTATCCCCTGACCAGAAAGCTTTACCTTCAATCCTCACTCCCAAGCCGTCCGCCTCTTTCCCGGTTATGCTTGGCAATCCTATCCAGAATCCCATTAATAAAGGAACCAGAGTCTTCTGAACCGAATCTTTTGGCCATCTCAATTGCCTCGTTGAGAGTAACCTTGTAAGGAATATCCGGACAATAGAGCAGCTCAAATACCGCCATCCTTAAGATATTTCTGTCCACTACCGCCATCCTCTCCACCCTCCAGTTCTCGGAGTTCCGCTTAATCAGTTCATCAATCTCCTCCCGATTTGTCCAGGTACCTTCGATAAGGCTTGAACAAAAGGCTTTGACCTCCTCCTGGGGAGAGAAATTCTCCCAAAAAAGTTGCACTACACCCTCAGGGTCTTCTCTAACGACATCGATCTGGTAGAGGGCTTGCAGGGCCAATTCCCGTGATTTACGACGCTTACCCATAAGGTCTAAAATCCTAATGCCAAAATCCAAATGTCAAATGAATGACAAATGTCAAAATCCAAAGCCTACCTCGCCGTAGTAGCTACGAAGGTTGAATGACAAATAATTTGTCATTTGAACTTTGAACTTTATTTGAACTTTGAGCTTTGTCATTTGACATTAGCTCACCTATAGTCAAAGAACCCAAACATCAATAGATATGATTCAAGGATTAAAGTCCCTGCTATTCCCTGAAATAGAAGAGCCTTAAATCTTCTTTAAAAGATTCACCATCTCCACCGCCGCCAGGGCTGCATCCTCGCCCTTGTTCCCCATTTTGGTCCCTGCCCGTTCAATGGCCTGCTCAATATCCTCAGCGGTAATTACCCCCAAAGAAATGGGCACCTTTCCTTCCAGATTTAGGACCGCAATCCCCTTGGTCACCTCAGCCGCAATGTGGTCATAGTGAATTGTACCCCCCCGGATTATTGCTCCGAGGCAGATAATTGCATCGTACCCTCCCGTATCCACCAGCCTTCTGGCCATAAGCGGGATCTCAAAGGAGCCGGGCACCTTATGTATCTCGATATTCTTTTCCTCAGCTCCACTCCGCTGCAAGGCATCCAGAGCCCCTTCCAGCAGCTTATCGGTAATAAAATGATTGAAGCGAGACACTATAATCCCGAATCTTAAACCCTGAGCCGCCAGGCTTCCCTCAATAATATTAGGCATTGTCTCCTCCTTCCTTAACCCAACTTCTCCTTAATCTCAAGAAGATGCCCCATCTTTTTCTTCTTTGTCCTAAGGTATTCAATGTTCCTTTCCGTTGGAGTTATCTCAATAGGAACCCTCCCGGTAACTACCAACCCATAGCCTTCGAGACCCACGATTTTCTTGGGGTTATTGGTCATTAAGCGTATTCTGTGCACTCCCAGATCGCTTAGGATTTGGGCTCCGATTCCATAATCTCGAAGATCATCCTTGAAGCCAAGAATTCTGTTGGCCTCCACCGTATCCTTCCCCTCTTCCTGCAAGGTATATGCCTTGATCTTATTAACCAGGCCTATCCCCCGGCCCTCCTGGCGCATATAAAGAATAACCCCCTTGCCCTCTTCCTCAATCATCCTCATCGCCCGCTGAAGCTGGGCACCACAGTCACATCTCTCTGAACCCAGGACATCCCCGGTAACACATTCAGAATGAACTCTAACCAGAATCTCCGCTTCGGGATCGATCTTCCCCTTGACCAGAGCTAAATGCTGGTTGGCATCCACCTTGCTGGTATAAGCAATGGCCTTAAACTTCCCTCCGTATCTGGTAGGAAGGGTAGCGGAGGCAACCCGCTGGACCAGGGATTCGCTCTGCATTCGATACTCAATCAGATCAGCAACAGTAACAATTCGTAAATTGTGCCTCTTGGCGAAGACTTCCAGGTCAGGGCGGCGGGCCATTGTCCCGTCATCATTCATAATTTCGCAGATAACTGCCGCCGGCTTCCACCCGGCCAGGCGGGCTAAATCAACTGAGCCCTCGGTCTGACCGGTACGAACCAGAACCCCTCCCTCCTTGGCCTTTAAAGGAAAGACATGTCCTGGACGCACCAGATCATCGGGCTTGGTGTCATCGGCTATTGCGGTCAAAATGGTAGTGGCCCGATCTGCCGCCGAGATCCCGGTAGTAACACCCTCTCGGGCATCTACGGAAACAGTGAAGGCAGTCCCTAAAGGGGAGGTATTCTCACTAACCATTAAAGGGATATGAATCTTGCGCAGCCTCTTTTCGTCCAGAGCCAGGCAGATCAGTCCCCGGCCATATCTTGCCATAAAATTAATGGCCTCCGGGGTAACCAGTTCTGCGGCCATTGCCAGGTCTCCCTCATTCTCCCGATCCTCATCGTCCACCAGGATGATCATCTTCCCCTGGCGGATATCCTCAATTGACTTCTTAATTGCACTTACTGCCATCACACACTCCCCTCCTCAAGGCAGTTGCTTCTATGCAAATCCATGTTCGGCCAAGAAATCAAGCCCGATCCTCCCTCTATCTCTGCTCCCTTCCCGAGCGGTCAAAAATTTCTCCACATATTTACCTAGCAGATCATTTTCGATATTCACTTCATCTCCTACTTTCCGATATTTGAAAATAGTGTTGTCCAGGGTATAAGGAATAATATTGACGCTAAAGGACTCTCCTTTCAGTTCGTTCACCGTAAGGCTTACCCCATCCACCGCCACCGAGCCCTTTTTGATTAAATAGCGGGCAATCTCCTTTGAGGTAGTGATTTCGAAGCGTACTGAGTCAGAATCGGGGGCTAACTTTCTTATGGTTCCCTTACCATCAATATGTCCTGAGACCAGGTGTCCTCCTAATTGATCTCCCACCTTAACCGCCCTCTCTAAGTTGACCTTGTCTCCCTCCCGAAGCAGTCCCAGAGTCGTTCTTTCCCGAGACTCCTTTGACACCTGGGCGCTAAATGCTCTGCCGCTAACCCCTATCACCGTCAGGCAGCAGCCATTCACGGCAATACTCTCTCCCCTTCTTAGTTCAGCGGAATCAAAGGAGACCCCCAGCGTGAGCCCCTCCGCGCCAACCCCACGTCTAACACTCTTTACCACACCAACGGCTTCAATCAATCCAGTAAACATTAGCCAGAAATTATCATAATCCTAAAACGTAGTCAATTCCTCAATTTATCACTTTTGTCTTGCTTTCCGGTTTTGTTTCTTCATATTTCTCTGGATCCATTTATCAATGTCTTCTATTCTGAATCTCCAGGCCATTCCAACCTTAAAGCCAGGCAATTCACCTCTCTGGAGAAGGTTGTAAATAGTCCTTTCGGTGACATTCAAATATTCGGCAATTTGTTTAGTTGTTAGGACTGACTCATTCATGAGTAGCTTCCACCAGGCTTAAAATTTAGGTAAAGAATGCAGCTTAATTACATTATATTCAAAACAATTCTGTCTGTCAAGGAGAGATTTCTGACAGGAGTTTCGTCAAAAACCCTTCAAGTAGGGGCAATTCATGAATTGCCCCTACTAATTCGTGTAATTCGTGAAATTCGTGGTTCAAATCTCCATTCAATCATTTGCATTTTTCATTTTTCATTTTGCAATTTGCAATTTCTTTAGTGCCTTGATCTTCGCTACCATTATGATATTATCGTTTTACAGTGTTTTACAGTGTTTTACTTGACAAATTTTCTGGTTTCGATAATACTGAAATCTCAATTTCAGGATCACCGAGGACTCAAGTTACCTGATGTCCTGAAAAATCAGGAATAAGAATGAAGATTAAGGTTGATAAGATTCCTGATAGTGGTTTGCAGTTAGATCTTGCTTATGAGAAGGATTGGCTGAAGCATCTTCAGAAAGGGCATCGAGAGGAGGATTTTGATTTTATTGCCCCGATTACGGCTCGCGTAGAACTTAATCGTTCCGGAAAGAATGTATTCATCAAGGGAGAACTTGCGGGAAAGCTTAAGTCCCTATGCTCCCGCTGCTTGAAGTCTTTCAACTATAATTTAGGGGCGGATTTTCAGGGCAGCTTAACTCCTTTACCCCAGAGGTTCGAAAAGGAAGAGATTGAGCTTTCCGGTGAAGATGTGGAGCTTAGTTTCTATCAGGGAGGAGAGATTGACCTGAAGGAGGTCATCTCCGAACAGTTGGTCTTAGCAGTTCCCCTGACCCCCCTCTGCCAGGAAGAATGTAAGGGGCTTTGCCCTCAGTGTGGGACGGATTTGAATGAGGGGGAGTGTAATTGTCAGATGGAAACTCTTTCGGGTTTTGCGGTTCTGAAGAATTTTAAGCTCAAAAAAGGGTAGTTTTACTTCAGGGAATAGCAGGGAGTAGCCCTTCGACAGGCTCAGGACATAGCAAGGAATAGCCCTGTCCGCCATAGTCCCGATGTCCATCGGGACGACGGCGGAAGGGAATATCAGGGACTTGAATCATTAAACTTTATTTAACTGAGACTTAGTCGGGATTTCAAGAAAAAGGTTTAAGAAAATGCCTAATCCAAAACGGAGACATTCAAGATCGAGGGGAAGGAAACGGAGAACCAATCAGGGCTTATCAATGCCGGCATATATTTCCTGTCCCCAGTGCACTGAGCCGAAGCTTCCCCACCGGGTCTGTCCTCACTGTGGCTATTACAATGGCAAGCCGGTGGTCGAGGTAGAAGAAATTTGATGATAAAATCGAATCTCTGTGAGATCCTGGGGATCAAATACCCGATCATTCAGGGAGGAATGGCCTGGGCCGGCACGGCTGAGTTAGCCTCGGCAGTCTCCAATGCCGGGGGCCTGGGAATGCTGGGAGCCGGAGGGATGTCCCTGACCCAGCTTCAGGAAGAGATTAACAAAACCAAGGGATGGACCGACAGGCCCTTTGGAGTGAATATCTATTACCTCTCTCCTGATGTGGAGGGATTGATAGATGTTGTTATTAAAGAAGAAGTACCAGTGCTCACTACCGGAGCAGGGAATCCTGGCAAGCACATCCCCAAGCTGAGAGATGCCGGGCTCAAGGTGCTTCCGGTGATGGCCTCAGTTGCCCTGGCTCAGCGGCTTGCCCGACTGGCGGTAACTGCTCTAATTGCTGAAGGGATGGAGGGTGGAGGACATGTGGGGGAGCTGACAACGATGACGATACTTCCCCAGATGGTCGAAGCAGTTAAGCTTCCCCTTGTTGCGGCAGGAGGAATCGCTGATGGCCGGGGATTAGCCGCCGCCTTTGCCCTGGGAGCTCAGGGAGTTCAGATGGGAACTAGATTCCTCTGCTCCGAGGAGTGTATCGCTCATCCAAATTTTAAACAGGCAGTGCTCAAGGCTAAGGACAGAAGTACGACCATCACCGCCAGGAGTTCGGGGCACCCGGTAAGAGTGCTAAAGAACCGGCTGAGTCGAAGATTTGCCCAGATGGAGGCAGAAGGTGCTACCAAGGAGGAATTGGAGAAGCTGGGAGAGGGAGCACTGCGGGCGGCGGTTATCAATGGGGATATAGATGGGGGTTCTCTGATGGCCGGGCAGATCGCGGGCTTGATCAAAGAAGTTAAACCGGTTAAAGAGATCATTGAAGAGATCACTACTGAGGCAGAAGAGATAATGAAGGGAATGGGGCAGTTAGTGCATTGAAGGTTATCTGCCCGAGGAGAGAGGTTTCAGGATCAAGATCATGGCGCTAAATGCATTTATCTTTCCCGGTCAGGGCTCCCAGTATGTGGGAATGGGAAAGGATTTATATGAGAATTTTAAGATCGTCAAGGAGACCTTCGAGGAGGCCAGCGACAGTGCCGACATTAATATCAAGAAGCTCTGTTTCGAAGGGCCAGAAAGTGAACTCAATCTCACCGAATATACCCAGCCGGCTGTCTTGACGGTAAGCGTTGCCGCCCTGCGCGCCCTCCAGGGGGAAAACAAGTGGACGCCGACACTATTGGCTGGTCACAGCGTAGGAGAATATACGGCTTTGATTGCCTCAGAAGCCATAAGTTTATTTGCGGCGGCAGCTATCGTAAGAAAACGGGGCCAGTTCATGCAAGAAACAGTTGACCCCGGGGAAGGAGCAATGGCTGCCATTATCGGATTGCCCAAGGAAGAGGTAGAGCGGATCTGCTTTCAGGCAGAAGAGGGGGAGGTGGTGAGCCCGGCAAATTATAATACTCAGGAGCAGACTGTAATTTCTGGTCACTCCCCGGCAGTCACCCGGGCACTTGAGCTGGCCGTGGAGCAAGGGGCAAAGCGAACGGTAATGCTGCCGCTCAGTGCCCCTTTTCACTGCCGTTTAATGAAGCCAGCAGAGAGGAGATTGGCTGAAATTTTAGCAGGGGTAGAGATAGCGGAACTTAAGACCCCCATTATTACTAACGTTGATGCCCAGATCAACCAAGAACGACTGAAGGTTAAGGGCCTTCTCATTAAGCAATTGACCCAGCCAGTTCTCTGGGAGAACTCAATGAAATTAATGATAAAAGAGGGGGTCGAAGAGGTCATTGAGGTGGGGCCGGGAAAGGTGCTTTCCGGGTTAATGAAAAAGGTGGATCGGCAGATTAAGATCAGTAATGTTGAGGATACCTCGTCATTGAAGAGGACCCTTTAGGGAAATCTGTGGAATTTACAGACAAGGTTGCTGTGGTCACTGGAGCCTCTCGGGGGATCGGGAGGGCCATCTGCGTGGCCCTTACCCGGAGAGGGGCAAGGGTAATTGGTAATGACATAATTGATTATGTCGGCGAAAAAGGTAAGATAAAAGCAGGAGAAGAGGATTTCTATCGTTTCGATGTCTCCCGGACCCAGGAGACTGAGGATGCGTTTGGCAAGATATTGGAGAAGTATGGAAGGGTAGATTTCTTGATCAATAATGCCGGAATTACTAAGGACTGCCTGCTGGTGCGGATGAAGGAAGAGGATTGGGATCGGGTAGTTGAGGTTAATTTGAAAGGAACTTTTAACTGCACCCGGGCGGTCTTGCGGTCAATGATGAAAAATCGTTATGGAAAGATTGTCAATATCTGCTCAGTAGTGGGGTTGACGGGAAACCCTGGACAGGCCAGTTACGCTGCTTCGAAGGCAGGGATTATTGGTTTTACCAAGACAATGGCCCGGGAGGTAGTTTCAAGGAATATCAATGTTAATGCGGTGGCTCCTGGCTTCATCGAAACGGAGATGACCCGGAAATTAAGCACTGCGGTGAGGAAACAGTTGAAGAAGCAGATTCCTCAAGGTCGTTTTGGCAGGCCCGAGGATGTGGCCGAATCTGTCTGTTTTCTGATCTCCGAGGCGGCGCAGTATATTACCGGTCAGGTTATCCAGGTTAATGGAGGAATGTATATGTGATGGTCAAAGCTAAGGGAGGTAAACAGAGATGTCCGTGGAGAAAAAGGTAAAAGAAATTATTATAAAGCAGTTAAATCTGGATGTAAAAGAGGTTAGCCTGGAAGCTGCCTTTATTGATGATCTCGGCGCTGATTCCCTGGATGTTGTTGAGATAATAATGGCGATGGAGGAGGCCTTTGATCTGGAAATACCTGATGAGGATGTAGAGAATATCACCATCGTCCAGGACGTAGTAGATTATATCAAGCAAAAAACCGGATGAGTATCGCCTGATCGGGTCATCCAAGCCGTCGGGGATTACCACCAGGGAAAACTCACTAAGGAAGGGAAAGATGCCGATTGCCATTGCCAGTGATCACGGAGGCTTTCAGCTAAAAGAGGATCTCAAAGAATTTTTACTTAAAAGGGGAGAGGATTTGCTGGATCTGGGAACTAATACTGACAGCATGGTTGATTATCCTGAGTATGGAAGGAAGGTGGCGGAAAAGGTCTCCCGGGGGGAGGTGGAGAAAGGTATACTTATCTGCGGCACGGGAATTGGGATGAGCATTGTGGCTAATAAGTTTCCCGGGATAAGGGCGGCCCTGGTTACTAATGAATTTATGGCAAGGATGGCAAAGGAGCATAATGATGCCAACATTTTAGTTCTCGGAGGAAGGGTAACCGACAACGAGAACTCCCGAAGATTGGTGGAGATATGGCTGAGCACTAAGTTTGCCGGAGAGAGACATCAGCGGAGGCTGGAAATGATCAAGGAGATTGAAAGGAAGTTAGGAGAATAAAGGGAAGATGACAGCTTTAGAGCTAATCGATCCCGAGATCGCTGAGGCCATCCGGTTAGAGACGGAAAGGGAAGAGTCCCGGCTGGGTCTAATTGCCTCGGAAAACTTTGTCAGCGAGGCGGTGCGGGAGGCAATGGGTAGTGTAATGACCAATAAGTATGCGGAAGGATATCCGGGCAAGAGGTACTATGGAGGCTGTGAATATGTGGATATCGCCGAGGAACTGGCAATATCCCGAGCGAAGGAGCTGTTCGGTGCGGATTTTGTTAATGTTCAACCTCATTCTGGTTGTCAGGCCAACATGGCAGTGTACTTTACCGTGCTTAAGCCTGGTGACACTATATTGGCGATGGACCTGACACACGGTGGCCACATTTCTCACGGAAGCCCGGTGAGTTTCTCCGGAAGGCTTTATCAGGTGGTCAATTATGGGGTTACCCGGGATACTCATAGGATTGATTTTGATCAGGTCAGAAACCTGGCAAAAAGGCATCACCCCAAGCTCATCGTGGCCGGGGCAAGTGCCTATCCCCGGGAAATTGATTTTAGACCATTCCGGGAGATCGCTGATGAAGTGGGGGCAATGCTGATGGCTGATATTGCTCACCCAGTCGGATTAATAGTTGCCGGCCTCCACCCCAGCCCTATTCCCTGGGCAGAGTTC
>JAUWWP010000545.1 GCA_030616835.1 Deltaproteobacteria bacterium
GCACCTTCGATGAGTATATCAAGGAGGGGATGAAGAAAGGTTGGTATGAAGGGATTGATCGACCTGCTCCGGATCAGACCCCCCTGATCTATATAATTTATGCCACCAGCCCCTTACGCAAGACCAGAGGAGGGATGAAGCACCTGCTCAACAATATCTGGCCCAAATTCAAATTGATTGTTGATTGTAACACCCGTTTAAGCACAACCAGTCTCTACAGTGATATTGTGCTTCCAGCGGCAGGCTTCTACGAGAAGACCGATACCCGCTTTCCCACTCCCCATGTTCCCTTCTTAACCCTTACGGACAAGGCAGTTGAGCCGCCCGGGGAGGCCAAGGATGAGTTTGAGATCGGCCGTCTTCTGGCCATGAAGATTGAGGAGCGAGCCAAGGCAAAGGGCTTTACCAAATACAAGAATCGGGCCGGAAGGGAGTATGACCTGACGAATTTTGCCGCTTATACCAAGGCGTACAAGAGTGATGATGATTTTATGGAGGAAGCTCTGAGGGGCTCAGTTAATATGGGTGAGCTTCCCAAGGGCACCAATCTGGCAAAGTTTAGGGAGGTGGGGATTGTCCGTCAGAGTGCGCCCCGGGTTCATCTTGATCCCTGGGCCCTGGGTCTGGCCACCGATACCAAGCCGGACGAGGCGATTGTTCCTCTCACATGGCATGTCGGGGAGAAGAAGATTCCCTATCCTACCCTTACCCGCCGGGTGCAGTTCTATATCGATCATGAATGGTTTATCGAGGCGGGAGAGGAACTGCCGGTGCATAAGGATAATCCAAAGATCGGGGGGAACGGGGCCTTCCGCTTGACCAGCGGGCATCTCAGGTGGAGTGTCCATTCCATCTGGGTAACTAATGAGCTGATGCTTCGGCTTCACCAGGGGAGGCCATTCCTGTTCGTGAATCCGGAGGCGGCCAAGCTGAAGGGGATAAAGGATGGCGACCTGGTTCGGGTATTTAATGACTTTGAGTCCTTCAAGATTAATGTGAAGCTGACGCCTTCGGTTAGGCCGGATCAGGTGCTTTGTTATCATGCCTGGGAGCCGTATCAGTTTAAGGACTGGAAGAGCTATGACATCGCGCTGCCCGGTACGATTAAGTGGCTTGACATTGCCGGGGGTTATGGACACCTCAATTTCTGGGTGTTTAACTGGTGTACAAACCCGATAGACCGGGGAATTGCAGTGGATATGGAGAAGGCCACTTAATAGCACCCTACTTCGCTTTGTAGGTCGGGCATCTTGCCCGACATAATGGCGGGCTGGAAGCCCGCCCTACAATTTTCGTAGGGCAGGGGGAGTAGCCCTGTCCGCCATAGTCCCGATGGATATCGGGACGACGGCGGAAGGGAGTAGCTGGGAAATGTTTGTCATTAGCAATAAAACAACTCATAAGGGAGGGATAACACCATGCAAGCTAATCGGGTAAATTTTTCTAAAGAGGTTCTCCTTGACCCGAACTGCCCGCACTGGGCAAAATTTAAGGGAGAGAAGATGAAGCTGTCGGCAACTCCATTAGCCAACCAGCCTTCGGAATATATCAAGGCTACCCGGGACGAGAAGAAGATCGGAAAGGTGAAAGAGGTTTTTGTAAAGGCGGTGCATAATGGGAAAGAGATGTATTTCCACCTGGAGTGGCTTGATGCCGAGAAGAATCTGGAGATTACTGCGAATGATGTATTCCCTGATGCGGCCAGTATTTTATTTCCGATCAAAC
>JAUWWP010000065.1 GCA_030616835.1 Deltaproteobacteria bacterium
TAATCTCATACTCCGCCTCCTGGGCTTTTTTGCCGTTTTGTTAGGAGCCTTTTTCATCTACCTCGGGCTGGTAGTATTCAGTTAGAAGAAATTTTGACAGATTGATATATTTAGTTTTTGATACTTTAAGCTCATAAATCAAGATGTGCCCTACCCTTCCCGGAGTAGGACAATAGGTGCGGATACCTGAACAAAGGAGGAAAACTATGCTAAAGGGAAAGAGAACGGTTGGGATAATTACTTTTATCGCGGCCGCCTTGTGGATTGGCCCGGTCCCGGAGGCGGAAGGGACGAAGACAGTAGCGCCGGATGGCCCCTACCCGGTGGGGGTGAAGATCGAGCGCATGAACTACCACGGCCGGGAGATACCACTAATGGTCTGGTACCCGGCGATGCCTCAGACCGGAGCAGGATCTTATCTTTACAATACCAGGATCCAGGGCTCGGCGGTCCTCAACGCTCCCGCGGAGAAAAAGGATGCACCCTATCCTTTGCTAATCTTTTCTCACGGCCTGGGTGCCTGCGGCTGCCAGTCGGTATTTTACACCGAGAACCTGGCCAGCTTCGGCTATGTGGTGGTGGCGCCGGATCATGACGACTCGATGATGTGCCACATCGAAGGCGAGCCCGACGTCTCCTACTTGGGGTTAGTCTGGGCCTTCATCAAGTCGCTCGGGAATCTAGAAAAGATGGTGATGGCCCTTTTCGGCGATCACTTAACCAAGATTGGGTTCGATCTCTCTTACCGGTCGGCCGAGGCCCGGGCCGTGATTGACCAGGCCCTCAACTGGAACCAGAATCCTGCCTCGTTCCTCTCCGGCATGATGGACCCGGACAGGATCGGCGTAACCGGTCACTCCCTGGGTGGCTATACCTCTCTCATGGTCGGGGGCGTGCCCTTCCACTGCGATGATGAGAAACCTGATCCCGAGCTCTGCGACACCGACAACTTCAAAAAAATAGATCTTCGGCGAATGGACCCCTGCTGCCTGGATATTATGCGGGAGATGGAAGACCCCTTCCAGTTGCGCGACGAACGGGTAAAGGCGATCCTGCCCCTGGGACCTGCTGTGATCTTCCCGAACCTCGAGCGGGCCGCGGCCGAGCTCAAGATCCCGGTCATGATCATCACCGGCGACAACAAAAGGATGGAGGTGCCCTGGGATCGGATCTGGACACTTTACACCGGTGCCCCTCCGCCCAAGTATGTGATCAGGCTCAAGGAAACCGACCACATGACCATCGCCGATCTCACCCTCAAGGTTATCGCGGCCCGGTTTGTTCTCCCGGGCTTCCGCTCCCACTTCGCTGACAAGGCCCAGGCATACAAGGAATACTCGGTTGCCTTCTTCGACCTCTACCTCAAGGGCGATGACTCCCGGGCCGCCGTGCTCCGGGAGCCTTCCAACCGGTTCGTGGAGCTGTGGTTCGATGCTCCGTAGGTGATCCGGCAATTGAATAAATTTGGAAATTGAGGCCGACCTTTGGGCTCCGGTTAATCAATTCTCAACCATAAGGAGGCATGGATGATTGTAGATGTTCATTATCATTTGATCCCGGCACTGCCGGAAGAGATATTGGAGCATCTGGGGGAAGACACGCTTCGCGCTGCCAGGATCATGGGAAGGAAAGTGGATAAGGAGACAATTATCAAGCAGGCGGTCGAGAGATGGCCCGATCCGACCGGGGAAAAACTGATCGCTTCGATGGAGGAGGCGGGGATCGATTTTACCTGTATCTGCGCGGTGGACAATGCCGACAACGAAATGCTTACGCCCGAGCTTGCCCAGGCCCAGAATATGATTATCGCCGAGATCGCCCGGAAATATCCCGACCGAATAATGGCCCTGGCAGGAGTTGACCCGCGACGCCCCAGTGCCCCGGAAATGCTCCGGCAATGCCTTGAAGAGTTCGGGATGAAAGGGTTGAAATATCATCCCGATTATGGCTATGATCCCGCCGGTCCCGACTCGGCAAAATTACTCGAGATCGTGCAGAAATACGAGGGGATTCTGCTGACTCATACCGGCCCATTGGGACCTCCCTCCCGGTGTAAGTTCACCGATCCCATGCTTCTGACTGATCTGGCGGTCAATTTCCCGGAGCTCAAGGTGATTGCCGCCCACATGGGACAGATAAACTGGCGGCCGTGGGCGGCGCTGGCCACTCATCAGCCGAATCTCTACGGCGATCTGGCAATGTGGGATGTCTTTGCCTATGGTCATTATGAACTGTTCTGTCGAGAATTGCGTGATCTGATCGATTATGCCGGTATCTCCAAGGTGCTGTTCGGAACCGACGGCCCCATCTTCAGCATCGTCGAACCCACCAAGACCTGGATTCAACTGATCAAAGACCTACCGGCCAATGCCCCGTCGGGAATAAGATTTACCGAGGAGGAGGTTACCGCGATTCTTGGCGGCAACGCCGCCTCGCTCCTCGGATTGGATTGAACAGGAACTAAAGCAGAAATGGGGTCAGGTCTTGAAATATAAGCCATCTTTTCTATTTATTACTCGCTTTCTCTTGCTCCTCTAAAAAGCATAATCTCTACACCTTCAGCGTGTCCACTCTTTTTGGGTCACAGTATACTCAGTATATCGCCATAGTATAAGAACATACCAAATTAGAACTGATATTTCAAGACCTGACCCCAAATCCGGAAAGAAGATCTACGCCGGGCATCTCGATAAGGGGGAGGGGACAGTGGAGTTTATCCCCTTCCTGAAAAAGCCCTCCTTATAATAATGGAGGTCAATCATGCAGTTATGCCACTTTCTTGACTTTTCTCTATTTTTTCCTTACCATAAAGTAAGGAATTAATTTCCTTTCAAAGGGGGTAAGGAGAATGGCAATAGCAAGGATTACCAGTAAAGGACAGGTTACCCTTCCCAAAGAAGTTCGGGAAGCTCTGGGGATTAACAAAGGTGATGAATTAGAATTCAGGAAAGGAAAAGATGGATATACAATGAAGAAGCATGTCAGGGGCTCCCCGTTCAGTAAGTATGTTGGTTATCTGCGAAACCAGAGAGGAAAAACGACCGATAAGATTATAGTGGAACTCAGGGGCAAATGATCTTTGCTTTAGACACGAATATAATCCTGGATGTCTTGATTCCTGGCTCTCTTTATGCAGAGCCGGCAAGGGCTTTACTTGATAAGGCTTATCGGAGTGGAGCACTAATACTGAGTGAGGTGGTTTATGCGGAATTGGCTTCACAATTTTTATCCAAAAACGATCTGGATCGATTTCTTGAAGATACCGGGATTCGTTTGATTCCTTCAAGTAAAGAGGCGCTTTTCTGTGCCAGTGATGTCTGGAAGAAATATCTAAAAACAAGAAAAAAGGCCGGCAGATGTCCACAATGTGGAGTACGGGTTAGCTGGATTTGCCCTCAATGTGGCTCCGAGCTGACGGTGAGGCAGCATATATTAAGCAACTTTCTTATTGGGGGACATGCACTCAAACAGGCTGATGCCCTTCTCACCAGGGATAGAGGATATTATCAAACCTATTTTAAAGGCTTGAAAATTTATTCCCCAATACAAAAATGAATCTGAACCTTGTTGAGGTTCCCGGTAAGATTCTATATGAACAATCGGCGGAAGATAAGCATATTGGTGATCGCAATCGCTCTGTTGTCTGCTTTAGTATTTAGTTACGGGCTATGGGCTTGGGGGAAGAATCCCCAGAAGAAACTCAGCATTGGCGAAAGATTCCATTATGAGACCTCAATGACCTGGCGGGGGGTGGTGGGGGATCTATTTCGTGCTAAGCCAAAAAGGCCTCCTCAGTATAAAACCTATCCGGAAACCAAGGTGGTAAAACTGCCGAGACCGGAATATCGGGGAATGTCCTTAGAAGAGATTGTTGAAAGAAGGCGATCTGTCCGGAATTACTCCCCCAAGGCAATCAGCGTCTTGCAGTTATCGCAGTTACTATTCGCCGCTCAGGGGGTAACCGGAAAAATGTACGGTCACCCTCTGCGCTCGGCGCCATCCGCGGGGGCTTTATATCCGTTTGAGATCTATCTGGTCGTTAACAATGTTCAGGGTATCTCAAAGGGTATCTATCATTATGCGGTTTTGGGTCATGGATTGGAGTTGGTTAAATCTGGGGATTTCAGCCGTAAAATTACCAATGCGGGATTGGAGCAGAAGATGCTGGGGGAGGCGGATGTAACCTTTGTGCTCTCCGCTATCTTCGACCGTGTCCGTCACAAGTACGGAGAGCGGGGTTTTCGCTATGTGTATATAGAGGCCGGACATATCAGTCAAAATATCTATCTGCAAGCGGTCTCATTAGGATTAGGGTCGGTAAGCGTCGGTGCCTTTTTAGACGAGAAGGTCAATCAACTCATCGGCGCTGACGGTTATCAGGAGGCCGCTATTTACCTGCATGCAGTAGGGACGCGATGAAGCGTGTAGATATTAATTATGTCCTCAGCATTCTCCTGTTACTTTCGATCAGCGTTACCGGGATATTGGGTTATATTCAATCGCAACTGGAGCTTCGCAAGTTTATTCCCCACCGCTATTTTGCTTACGCTACTTTGTGTCTTGCTGCGGTGCACATATATTTCAACGGAGGCAAGCTCTGGCGGTACCTGCGTCAAAAGATGAAAGGAAAATAGGGGACATTGGTTACTTGTTGCTTTCCAAAAAGCATTTTAAGTTGTTTTAGAACCAACGTCCCTTAGAGCAGTACTTATGCACTTATGCAATCAAGAGAATGTAAGATGACGAATGGTTTGAAAGGGTTGGTTTAATATGGAGTAGCGAACAAGAATATGAACGCTGGAATAAAGAGCTTAAACCTATTATTCAGGTCTAAAGCATAAATACTTTTTTAGATAGCTTGTTGTTATTTCCGGCACCAGCCTTCCATAATTTCCTAAGTTCATAACATGAAAATCCTCATCCTCATCTACTCCCGATTTATTAATATATTGTGTATTATACGGCGGAGAATGATAATATATCAATAATCTTTCAGCGTTATCAATATAGTTACTCCATAATTTTTCATCACCATAATCAATAATTCTTCCAATGTAAATTTCAACATTTAACTCTTTACTTAACCAGTTTTTGTGTCGAGAAAATCGTTCTCTAAAAGTTTGCTTCTCTGTTTGCCCGATATATAATAATGAATGTGGACCGAAAATAATATGATTGCCGTATATTTGATAAAGCCCACTATCTTCTTTTTCATCATTTAATGATGCGACCTCTTCAAGCTTTTTAGGCCCTTCCCATTGAATTTTAATTTCTTTCATGTCTTACCTCCTTATAAATAGTTTACTTATTCATTTTTGTGCATTAAGAAATTGAGGGACATAATTCAGAAATTCCATTCATTTCATTCTCCAATTTCGTTGGAGCCTCTTTTGTGAGACACAGATTTTCTCACACTCTTTTTATGGAGACCAGTCTGGGTCAAAAATTTCTAAAAGGAAGCTTTATCTAAACTCTTTTTAAGGTTTCCATTCAGCATACTTAAGACTGGAACCACCAACGCTTATTCTTGGATTGTCATTCCCATCCAAGGTAAGACTTGTGCAACATCCAGTGGCATCGTCCACTATTTCTATATCCCAACTTGAACCATTAAATGAAACATTTTTAAGGACACCATTAGCTTTATAACTTATCTTTGGATTATCATTACTATCTAATGCAAGAGAGGGATAGGGTTGACCGCCCCCAAGAGTGTCTAATGTTTCTATATTCCATATCGAGCCATTAAATGAAGCATACTTAAGATTACCGTTATTAGCATCAATATGTTCATAATAACTTATCTGCGGATAACCATTTACATTTAACGCAAGAAAAGTGCCACACTTTGAGTCATTTCCAGCACCATCCACTATTTCTATATCCCAACTTGAACCATTAAATGAAGCATATTTAAGATTACTATTCTTATCAATATATTCATAATAACTTATCTGCGGATAACCATTTATATCTAATGCAAGAGAAGAAGACACTCCGACATATTCTCCAACTTCGACGACGGGGCCGGGCGCATCCACTTTTTCTATATCCCAACTTGAACCATTAAATGAAGCATATTTAAGACAATGACAATCTTTATTCGCATCATAATAACTTATCCTTGGATTATCGTTGCTATCCAAAGCTAGTGAACTATTAAGTCCATCACCCTCCACTATTTCTATATCCCAACTTGAACCATTAAATGAAGCATATTTCAGGCAATAGGGATCATTAAGATTGTAATAACTTATCCTTGGATTATCGTTACTATCTAAAATAATAGAAGTATCCTGTTCACCGCCTAAACTAGAGTCTACTATTTCTATTAGCCAACAGCCATTATCAATTTTCCCATCACAATTGTTGTCTAAACCATCGCAGTGTGGATATTCACTACCTCCCGGATTTTTATTTATATTATTATCGTCGCAATCAGTATTATCTTCAACATACCCTGCCGGAGTAGAACATGCTAAAGTAGTGCTCGAAGGATTTCCATAGCCGTCTCCATCAAAATTTCTGTAGTAAGTATTTTTAACACCTTCATCTATTTGTCCATCGCAATCATTATCCAATCCATCGCAACTTATTTCAGCTGCTTCATAATTGGATACTCCTGAATAATCATCCTGCCAACCTCCACCAGTGCACGATTTAACCGAACCAGCACAAACCCCTTGTTGCTTTGTATTTAATGATGGGATCTCCCCTGAACCGTCTTGTGTTGCAGGATTGCAGTCATCATCTATATTATTGCATAAATCGGAGGCACCTGGATAAATAGTTTCATCATTATCGTTACAATCTGTATTATCCTCAACATAACCTGCTGGAGTAGAACAAGCTAAAATGGTGCTTGAGGGATTTCCATATCCATCACCATCAAAGTCTCTATAATAAGTATTTTTAACACCTTCGTCTATTTGTTCATCACAATCATTATCTAAATCATCACAACTTACTTCTGTTTCTTCATAATTAGGTATTCCTGAGTAATCATCCTGCCAACTTCCTATACATGACATAGTTGAACCAGCACAGACACCTTGTTGTTTTGAATTCAATGGTGGAGTTTCCCCTGAACCATCTGGTGCTCCAGGATTGCAGTCATCATCTATATTATTGCATACCTCAGGGGCTCCAGGATTAATATCTAAATTATTATCATCACAATCTCTGCCGGAATATTTACCCTCACCTGAAGGATAGCCATCATTATCAGAATCAGGAGTGCAGATATTATCTACGCAAAACCCACTTTGACATTCTTCGTTAAGACTGCAAGAATAACCATCTTTAACAAGTTCTTTTACTGGCGTCTCTTCTTCACCACAATTAAACAATAACGTAAAGCATAGGACTGCAAAAATAT
Source organism: Deltaproteobacteria bacterium (assembly GCA_030616835.1). Lineage (GTDB taxonomy): Bacteria > Desulfobacterota. The sequence continues at coordinate 7,379 of JAUWWP010000065.1, forward strand.
CAGTAAACAATATCTTACTTTGTCGAGTAGGCATCCTCAACAACCTCCTTTCCCTCTGATTAAATCAGGGGTTAATGCCACTAAATCCCCCCTAACCCCCCTTTAAAAAAGGGGGGGATGGGGGGGGATTGTTCCCCTTTGAAAAAGGGGGGTAAGGGGGGATTTTCATCTTCTTCCCTCTTTTATAGTAGTTAGGCGGCAACTATGCTTATAGGTAAAAACTCAAGCATTTGAGCTTTATTCTCCAACTTCGTTGGAGCCTCATGGGTGAAAACGCAAAATTTCTCAAATTCTTTTCTATTGTGACTGGCCATCTGTCATATGCAAAATTATTATCAATAGTCAGGGTGACCCTGATTTCTTCCGGTTCCGGGAAATAGCTTGCTGACCTTTACACCTAATTCCATCGGGCTAAGACTTTGCTCTCTCCTCGTCTAGTACAAGTCTCCTGTGGACGGGCTTCAGCTCCCATCCTCGGTTCCCGTCTTTTAAGGAAGAAAATCCTCCGCTAATTACTATACCCAGCATCTCGGCCTATAAAACTCGATTTATATATGCCTTAGTACAAAAAATACTATATATAGCTATACCTGTCAAGAAATAAATATAGTTATAGTATGGTTTTATCCTCCAGAATGCCAGATTAAAGTTTAATTCTGGAGGTGTCCTATGGAAAATATCTGCAAGCAGTTCGGTAACCGCCTTCGAGCAACAAGAAAAGCAAAGGGATATACTCAGGAAACCTTGGCTGAGAAAGGATCTTTTAATCCCAAGTATTATGGCTCCATTGAAAGGGGCGAGGTTAATGTCACCCTAAAAACTATAAAAAAATTGGCCTCTATTTTGGGAGTTAAATTAGGAGAGCTATTCAGATTTGACCTCCCAAAGAGGGCGGTATCCGAGAATGAGGAGGAAGTGCTTGTTTTAATCAATGAGATAATAAAGGATAGAAACGAAGAGAAGTTTAAGAAGCTGAAGGTATTTTTGAAAGAAATATTGAAGTAGAGCTTTTACGGAAGAATGGGGTCACCTACAGTGGAAGACCCAAGAAGGGGTAAATGGAGGAATGTGGGTGGCAGCCCTCAGCTCATGAGTATTTCAACCATCGGTATCTCAGGCGATCTTGGATTGGGTATTACTTTCCGGGTACTTGGGTCAACCACCAGGTCTAACTGCTCAAGTATTATTTGCCCTACCAGAGGCTGAGAACCTTCTGGTTCTGCCAAAATATTAAACTCACCTGCCCTTCCTTTTATTTCCACCGTTACTACACCATAAACCGCTTTAACTTCCGTTTTGTTGTTAGCATATCTTACATTTACCTCTCGCATCTTCTTTAAATTGAGTTCTTCCACGATATTTTTTGGTAGTACCAGCATCGTGGCGCCGGTATCAATGACCGCCTCAACTTCAATAGACTTTGTTTGTTCAAAAAGATTCGTAATTTTGATCTTTTCAATCACCTTTCCCATACTTGTCCTTAGGAAGCTGCCCGTCTCGAAGGGCCTGTCCTGAGCTTGTCGAAGGATTAGTAACTTCGTCGCTTTTATTATATTATATTCATATTTTTAGTAATGTCAAACACTTTTAATAGGGGGAATGGGGGAAATAGACTGGACTTATTGATAGGTGCTCTTTTGGAGAAGATTTTGTAAGAAAAAGTGACCAAAATCACAATTTCACGCTATGTTTTTTGCAAAGTAGTTCCTTCTCTGCTATTGTCATAAAATATAAACTTAGCAATCTACCTGGGAATGAAAATTTTTGGTGTCCATCATCTATAAATTTCCATCAATTATGTCCGAATTGCAGGAGGTAGAATACAGTCATGGCACGGAGAGCTTCCTTGATTCGCAGGTTAATTCGCTGGTTGGGAAAGAGGTATCGCCTGGGGCCGGCACTTGATTTTCTCGGAAGCCTCGAGCGGATAGGGCAGCCATCTGAAGTGACGCTGCCAACCGAGCTCCTCCCCCTAGGTGCAAGGATACTTGCTCGCAGCCTTCTCACCGCCCAGGTTGTTCAGGCAAATCGGGACTGGATATGGCCCTTCTGGGTGGTAAAACAATATGATCCGGCCTCAGCGAGCTTCATCCCGAGGGCCTTCCAGTTTATATCTCCGAACTCCACCCACCGCAACTGGACGGCCATCGGCTGCCTTAACTCCGAGCGCGAAAGCGTCGTCGACCCCCGGGGACTGGTAACCCCATGGCACGATGGCTGGTCGGCTGATTTCTGGATCCAAAAAGAAGGGGAGGTATTCACCCCCTCCCACCTTGATACCGTATCCCAGGGCCTCGTTGACAACCTCCCGGTTGTCGAGACAAGATGGGAGACCAAAGATATTACGATCACCTCAAGGAGCTTCTCAACCCGAATCAAGGAAACCGAGGTTGTCCTGATGAGGCTCCTGGTCGAAGCCAGGGAAAAAGAGGCAAGCACAAGGGTGATCGCATCCCTGAGGCCTTATAACCCTGAGGGGCTAAGCCTCATCCA
>JAUWWP010000500.1 GCA_030616835.1 Deltaproteobacteria bacterium
ATTTATAAGCATATACCTAATTAATTCCTTTAAATAATTTAAGCCCTTGAAAACTCGACCTCTATCCCTTCTTAGCTGGGCTTCCGTCTCTGGCGAACCGCCTATCCACTTTTACCCTACGAAGTAGCTATGCTACGAAGTAGGGTGAACCTTCCTTTAATCGCCTTTGACGGTATTGCGCAGAGTGCCAATCCCCTCGATCTTGACCTCAACCGTGTCACCTATCTCCATCGGTCCAATCCCGGATGGGGTTCCGGTAGCAATGAGATCCCCGGGAAGCAGGGTCATAACCCGGGAGATGAAACTGACCAACCGGGGAACCTCAAAGATAAGCTGACTGGTGCGGGAGGACTGCTTTAGCTTACCGTTCAACCAGAGCTCGATCTTCAGATCGCTCGGATCGATATCGGTAACAATCCAGGGGCCGAGAGGGGCAAAGGTATCGAAGCCCTTCGACCGGGCAAACTGAACATCCTTCGTCTGAAGGTCCCGGGCAGTAACATCGTTAAAGCAGGTATAGCCCAGGACATAGTCCAAACTATCCTTCTCCTGCACATCCTTTGCCCTCTTTTTGATAACCACTCCCAATTCAGCCTCGTAGTCAACCCTGACAGACATCCGGGGATATACTATGCTATCCCCGGGTCCAATGACCGAAGTGGCTGGTTTCAGAAAAAGCAAAGGCTCCTGAGGGATGGTCATCCCCAGCTCCTGGGCATGATCACGATAGTTGAGCCCCACGGCAACGATCTTGGAAGGTGTGCAGGGGCTAATTAATCTGACATTCCTTAGCTCATATTTTCTCGAGGTCGGCTGATAATCTCCGAATATATTGCCTGAGACTTCAGTTATCTCTCCATTGGTGATAAATCCAGACCTCTGAGTTTTCCCGGAAATGAATCTGACAATCTTCATCTAATTCCCGGACCTCCTCCCGGACCTGATTTGCTGAGGTAATATCTCCCAAGGTGGGTAAATCCCGTTAGCAGCTCACTTAAGAAAAATTGCAAAATGAAAATTGCAAAGTGCAAATTGCAAATGATTGAATTGGGACTCTATCATTTGGGCTTTGATCCGTCTCAGGCGGACAGAATGAATGTAGGGGCCGACATCTCTGTCGGCCCGACCTATCCTGCCATGCCCTGAGCTTGCCGAAGGGAGCTTGTCGAAGGGATAAGGGTGTACACTGAGTTCCACCCCTACAATTCTCGGCTATCCAATGTAGGGGCATGCCCCTACTTGAAGGATTTTAGAGGAAACTCCTGATAAACATCCCATTCTCCGTTTAGGAAGTATATACAATATTATAATTATCCTTACTACCGCGGGAGGCATCTGCGGACAGGTAATATTACTGAGAGGTGTTTCATGGAGATATTTATATGGAACGACAAAAATAATTGTGCATAGGATAGTGTTAAATGCAGGCAGATGAATAAATTCTAAGCACCAACAAGGAAAATCCTAAGCACGAAGCACTAAATCCTAAATAATATTAAATGACAAAAATTCAAAATACAAAACATTCCCTTCGAAAGGCCTGTCCTGAGCTAAGTCGAAGGGCTCAGGACAAGGTTTTGGACATTAGATATTTGGATTTAGAATTTGTTTAGGGTTTAGAATTTAGGATTTAGAGTTTATCAGTATATTGTATGAAATATTATCCGCAGATATTTAAGACGCTTTATATAGCCGCTTACTCAGTCTCCGCGGGATGGGGTTTGATCGTGGTCGTGTCGTAGATTTCTGTTGGCACCCCTATTACGTTGACCTTTCCCATCGGGCCTATGTATCGGATGAGCGGGTGGGTCCCGCGGGTGTCATACCAGAAGGTGAACTTAGGAACGAAGAGCTGAATTATCCTTCCCAGGATCCGTCCCAAGAACTTGGTCATGTCCGGCCCGAATTCGACCCGATAGCATGGCCAGGTGCTGCCGTCGAAAAGCTTGATGTCCTCAACCTTCTTCACCCTGGCTACCATCGGGATTATTGTGACCGGCGGCAGCCAGAGGTGAAAGGTTCGCTTAGTCCCAGGCGTGAACTCAAGGCCTCGTAATGCGTACTCAATTGTGTATACATGGGTCAGGTCATCGGGGTAATCGAGCAGCGGATGGCTTAAGTTATGGTACTCTCGCCGAATTTCCTTGCCCTCCTTATTCGTTACCACCTTCTTTAAACCCTCTATTATTAAATGCTCGCCGGGGCGGTAGAGGAAGGTGTATGTAGCCGTGGTCTC
>JAUWWP010000254.1 GCA_030616835.1 Deltaproteobacteria bacterium
AATAAAATATGACTTCATTCAAGAAATGTTTGATCACTTTTTTGCTAATCACGGTATTAACTCTACTGCCGGCCGCCGGCTATACCTATATTGACCCGGGGACTGGCGGGTATGTCTTTTCTATCCTTGCCCCAATCCTTTCCGGTATTCTCCTGGTGCTTGCCCTTTTTTACCGACAGATAAAAAGGGGGTTTTATTTTGTAATTAATGGATTAAAAAAATCCCCCAAGCTCTCGATTGCCATTTCCGGCATAATTCTTATTTCCATCGGCACGGCATCCTATTTTTTATCCAGGGAAACAGAGGAAGGTAAGATGAAGGAATATAACTTTGAAAGGGTAATTTTGCTGGGTATCGATGGTATTGATCCGAAGATCCTGGAGAACCTGATGGCAGAGGGGAGTCTGCCCAGCTTCTCCCGGCTCCGGGAGATGGGAGGATTCGCTCCCCTTCAGACCACTATTCCTCCGGAGAGCCCGGTGGCCTGGTCGGCGATTGCTACTGGCTCTAATCCAGGATACTTCGGGATCTTTGATTTCATTCTCCGCAATCCCAAAAACTACCTTCCTGATCTTTCCATCTTACGGATAGATACCAAGGCCCTTGCTGCCCTGAAAGGCTCCTCCTTTCTTCCTGCCCGGAAAGGAACCCCTTTCTGGGAGATTACTGCCCGGGCCGATATCCCCACCACGGTTATCCGCTGGCCGGTTACCTTCCCTCCGGTTAAGTGTCCCGGCCCGCTCAAGATTTTGGCTGGCCAGGGGGTTCCGGACCTGCGCGGCACCCTGGGACGCTACGGCTTTTACACAACCGGGAGTATTCCCGAGGACCAGGAGGGTAAGGAAAAGGCCATTTCGGTAAGTTTTAATGCCGATAAGTTTATTGAGACCTCTATCTTTGGGCCGATAGTCTCCCGGCTCACCGGAAGGAAACCAGCTGAGATCCCGATGAAAATTCGGCCCGATTATGAACATTCAGAGATAACCCTTGATATTAATGGTAGTTCCTACCGGGTGAAGGAAGGGGAGTGGAGCATCTGGATACCCCTGAAATTTGATCTCGGTCTTCTCCAGCATGCCAATGGCCTCTGCCGCTTCCATCTTACCCGACTAAGACCCGAGTTCGAGCTTTATATCTCCCCCATTCAGGTAGACCCCAGCAATCCCACCTTTGTAATCTCCTACCCGGAGGATTATTCAAGCGAGTTGGCCAAGGAGATTGGAACCTATCATACCCTGGGGATCCCCGAGGATACCAATGCATTGGTTGAGAACCGCTACGACGAAGACGCATTTCTAAAGATTTGCGATGAACTGATGGATGAGAGAGAAAAGATGTTCTGGTTTGAGCTTAAACGATTAAAAAAGGGATTGTTGGCAGTTGATTTCGACACTACCGACAGGATCCAGCATATCTTCTGGCGAAGCCGGGATCCTGACCACCCCTTTTATAATGAAGAATTTGCCCGGAAATACGCAGATGTCATCCCCGGATATTATCGGCGAATGGATAGGATCCTGGGCAGAGTTCTCGAATATGCGGATGAAAAGACCGCGGTCATCGTATTCTCTGACCACGGATTCACCACATTCCGAAGGGCAGTTCATCTAAATTCTTGGCTAATTGAGCACGGATTTATGGCCCTGAAACCCCCATCACAGCGCCAGGAAGGGGTCGGCGAACTGTTTGCCAATGTGGACTGGCAGAATACCCGGGCCTATGCCCTGGGCTTTGCCAGCATCTACCTTAACCTTAAGGGCAGGGAGGGGAAGGGGATAGTGGAGAAGGGTGAGGAGTCGCGTCGAATTAAGCAGGAGATTGCTGAGCTCCTGATCCAGCTAAAGGACCCCAGGACCGATGAATTGGTAGTGAAGGCAGTTTACGATCGGGAAGAGATATACCGGGGCCCATATGTGGAAGAAGGGCCGGACCTAATTGTTGGACTGCGCCCGGGATACCGGATGTCATGGCAGACTGCAATCGGCGGCACTCCTGAGGAGCTATTTGATGATAATCTGAAGAAATGGACCGGCACTCATATTATTGATCGCCATTATGTTCCGGGCATCTTCCTTATGAACCAGCAGATCAATGTCGGAAATCCTCGCTCAATTGATATTGCCCCCACTGTTCTTGAGTGCTTCGGCCTCCCCCGTCCCCCGGAAATGGAAGGGACCTCCCTGTTAAAATAGGCTCTTAAAATAAATCCTAAGCACTAAGCACCAATAAGGTAAAATCCTAAGCACTAAATCCTAAATTCTAAATAATTTCAAATGATCAAAATCTAAAATTCGAAACCCTGTCCTGAGTTAGTCGAAGGGATTACGATCTTGAAGAGACAAAATAGTTTTGAATTTGGCTAATTTGGATTTGGAATTTGTTTAGAGTTTAGGTTTTTGGATTTAGGATTTCTCAGTTGATATTTAGATTTAATCCCGCGTGCAAGCGGGATAATCCGGGTAATGGCAGGAGTTTTGGCAGTTCGGATTCTTGTCCTGAGCCTGTCGAATGAAATGCGGAGTGTATAAAAAAAGTGCCGGGGGGCGGAATCGAACCGTCGACACACGGATTTTCAGTCCGTTGCTCTACCGACTGAGCTACCCCGGCACTTTACCGAGTGGCTGTTGTTATTTGGCTCACTATAGTTATTTTTTTCAGCTTAGTCAAGTAATTTTTCCGTCGAGTTTGCATCCCATTTTTTGATCTGGCGACATTTCTATTGATCTTATTTTGTTAATATGATAAAAGAATTAACTAAATTTCAAAGCAGATCAAAGAAGAGCTATGGATAAATTAAACCCCAGCCCGGAGCTGGAGGAATCCAAGGCATTTGTTGACAATATCATCCGCTCGATGATTGACTCCCTGGTGGTTGTCAGCGATAAAGGAAAGATTACCAAGGTCAACAAAGCAACCCTGGAGCTGCTGGGCTACCGCCAGGATGAACTTATCGGCCGGCCGGTGGGGCTGCTTTTCAGCCATAAAAAAGATGGTATTGCTGAGAGCACGGTTAAGTTTGTTAAGTTATTTAAAAAAGGGGTCATTCGTGATTACCAGGTGAATTACTACACCAAAGATGCCGAGGCAGTGCCGGTAAGCTTCGGCGGCTCGGTTATGCGCAACCAGGCAGGAAAGCTGATAGGAATCATGAGCATTGCCCGGGATCTCCGGAAAAGCAAGCTCCTGAAGGAGCTGGAGAAGACCAACCAGGAGCTTCTCCAGGCCTCGGTGGAGCTCAAGAAGATGGATGCGGCCAAGGACGAACTGATCTCTTTTGTCGGCCACGAGCTGCGATCTCCGGCAGGGAATATTCTGTCATTTTCTGAATTTCTTTTAGAAGATAATATCTCCTCGGAGGAAATAAAGGCATTCAGTGAAAACATCAAATCCGAAAGCGAGCGGCTTCTCTCCTTGATTAGGGATATCCTGGATCTGAGCAGACTGGAGGCGGGAAAAATGAAATTCCACTGGATGGAAGCTGATATTGGTGAGGTGATAAATCGCAGTGCTGCCAATTTCCTATCCAGGAGTGAAAATAAAGGGCAGAAACTGAAGATGAAAATCCATCCGGGCCGAGGCAAGATGTATTTTGATCCTGACCGAATTCAACAGGTTATGCTCAATATTCTGAGCAATGCCAGTAAATTCAGCCCGGAAAACACTGTTATTGAGGTTCAGGCCCGGGAAAATGGTAAAGATGTTCTGGTCAGTGTCAGGGATCAGGGGATCGGCATTGCTCCGGAAGATATTCCCAAGGTTTTTGACAAGTTTGAGCAGATCGAAAAAGAAATGAACGCTCCCCGGGGGGCCGGGCTGGGTATGCCGATTTGCAAGCAAATAATAGAAGAAGGGCACCATGGAAAGATTTGGCTGGAAAGCCCCGGGGAAGGTAGGGGAACCACTTTTTTCTTCTCCTTTCCCAAGGAACTAAATGAATATAAGGAGAAGGCTCCTGCCTCTGATTACCTTATTTTGTTCGAACGAGAGAGTAAGATTAAAGATCTATAGGTGGGTTCTTCACAAATATATTGGGTAGACAGAATTCACCCACAAGATTTAATGTCAAATGTCAAAGCTCAAAGTTCAAATGAAACCCAAAGCTCAAAGTTCAAAGATTCTTTTACTAAAGAAGAAAAAATCTTCTTGTCCTGAGCTTGTCGAAGGATTGATATTTAGTTATTTGACATTTGGATTTTGACATTTGTCATTATAAATGCAATTGTTTCCCACAGCGATTCGTGATGAGCATATAGGTATTGGTGGAAGATTTGTTTAATTTGAATTACAAGGAGAGGTGATTAATGGGAAAGAAGATTATGATACTTGATGATGATGAGATGATGCTGAAAATAGCCAAAAGGATTTTCAAAAAGGCCGGCTACGAAATATTTACTGCCAACCAATCATTCGGCTTTACCAACTTAGTTAGGCAAGTCAAGCCTGATTTGATATTTCTGGATGTCATGCTCCCTGCCCTTTCTGGAGACAAGCTGATTTCGTTGCTGCAAAAACAGTTAGACTATCGGCCCCGGATAATCCTTCTTTCCAACAAAGATGAAGAAGAACTAAAAATACTAAAGGAGGAAACCGGAGCTGATGACTATCTCCAGAAGGCCAAGGG
>JAUWWP010000262.1 GCA_030616835.1 Deltaproteobacteria bacterium
AATTCAGAAAAGCTTCATTTGCTCTGACTTTTCCCCCTCTTTCTCTTCCTCCTCAAAGAGGCTGATCTTTCCGAAGACACCATCATAACCAGGGGTTATCTTAACCTTTCCATCTCTTACTTTAAGGATTCCTTCCAGGGTCCGGGGAGGGGTATGTTTTACCAGCTCCTCTCGGGGTAGCTCAAGAAGGATAGTAAATTCGGGGCCAAGCTGCTGGGTGAGTCTTCGGTACTGCTCCTCCACTGCTTTAGTATTTACGCCCTGCCCCAAGGCCTGGGCAATTATCTCGGCTAAGGGGATTAGATGTCGGCTGGGGATAGCGCCCGGGAGCTGGTAACCCGCAGGGCGATCCGCCAGAGTCTCCACCCGGTTTATTACCCCCACAGTAATCCTCCGCCCACAGACCGGACAGATGCTGTTGTTCTCCCTGGTCTGCTGGGGTGAGAACAGGATAGTGCAGCGACGGTGCCCGTCATAGTGATACTTTCCTTCCTCGGGAAAAAACTCGATGGTAAAGAGAAATTTCTCTTTGTCCCTTCTTTTAATAGTCTCCATAATCTCCTGATAATCAAGCTCACAGTTAAAAACGTTGGCCTCTCTGCCGATCCGGTCAGGAGAGTGGGCATCGGAGTTTGAGAGCAGGCTGATCCTGTCAAGGGCCGAGATCCTCCAGTTCATCTCCGGGTCGGAGGAGAGCCCGGTCTCAATGGCCTGGATGTATTGGGTCTGTTCCCCAAAACATTCTTCAATTGAATCAAAGCCGGAATTGGCTCCGAAGAGAGAAAACCAGGGTGTCCAGGCGTGGGCCGGGACAATGAGGCACTCGGGGGAGATATCCAGAATTATTTTTACCAGCTCCTTTACCGGGAATCCAAAGGTGGGACGGCCATCTGAGCCCAGTTTACCCAGCCTTCCCAGTTGGCAGTTGATCCTTTCAACCACCTTGAAGCCGGGGGCAAAGATAAGGGTATGAATCTTCCTTAATCTTCCGCCCTGATTAAAGACATTGCTAACCTCAGCGGTCAGGATGAAATGAACATTTTTCTCCCCTTCCTTTAAAAGGAACAAGCCATTTCCTGCTGGCTCCAGTGTTGCCTTGAGCTCGGCGAAGTAAGTGGGATGGGTGAAGTCCCCGGTGCCCAGGAGACCAATACCTTTTATCGCTGCCCACTGAGCCAGAACCTCCACCCTCATATCCCGACTGGTAGCCCGGCTGTATTTAGAATGGAGATGAAAATCGGCAATGAATCTCATTTTTTACCTTCGCAAGATTTTTAGCAAATATCGAATTGAAAGTCAAATATGATTTACCCAGAATTGAATTGGGGACGGGCCCATATTTTTCAGTAGCTATGGGGTGAAGATGGGGTTAAGAGAGCTAAAAGGGGAAATTAGGGGACGTGATTGAAATTAAAGAAGAAATTTTAATTCGGCGACCGATTTTCGGGGAAACTCCAGGAAAGGTATGTTTTTAACTCCATGAGTGATAATCTCTAAAGCGCATCCGCCTTGGGTGGGTAAGATAACCCTATTTTTTCCCGCCATGCTGGCGGAGAAGCTCGGCAACTTCATTATGGCCCACTTCAACTGCATAGTGCAACGGAGTCTCTCCATCCTTGTCCCGGGCATTAACGTACGCCCCCCTGGTCAGGAGAAGCTCAGCAGCAGCCCAGTGGCCTCCCAACGCCGCAAAGTGCAATGGAGCCCAGCCCTGATTGTCCCTGGCATTGATCTCCACCTCTTCGGTGAATAGAAGCCTGACAACATCCATGTATCCCCCAAAAACCGCTACGTGCACCGGAGTCCAACCCTGCTTGTTCTTGGCATTGACATCCGCTCCCCTAGCCAAGAGAAATTCAGTAACATCTCTACGACCTTTCAACGCTGCATCCTGCAACCGATTGCCCGTATTGGCCTTGGCGCTCACCTCCACCCCCTTGGCCAGGAGAAGCTTGGTAGCATCCTTATTTGCCGCATAGTGCAGCGGAGTCCCACCGTTCTTGTCCTTGGCATTTACCTCCGCCCCCTTGGCCAGGAGAAGCTCAGCAACATCCCGGCGACCTTCTAACGCCGCATAGTGCAGCGGAGTCAAGCCCCGATTGTCCTTGGTATTTACCTTCGCCCCTTTGGCCAGCAAAAGCTTGATGGCATCCAGGTTACCTTTCTCCGCTGCATCATGCAATGTAGTCTCGCCGGAGTTGTCCCGGGCATTCACATCCGCCCTCTTGGCCAGGAGAAGCTTGACAATATCTAAGTGGCCGCCTCCCGCCGCCAGGTGCAATGGGGTCCGGCCGAACTTGTCGCCCCTAACATTTACCTTCGCCCCCCGGGCCAGGAGAAGCTCGACAATGTCCAGGCGACTGCCCGCCGCCGCCAAGTGCAACGGGGTCCGGCCGAACTTGTCGCCCCTAACATTTACCTTCGCCCCCTTGGCCAGGAGGAGCTCGACAACACCCTTGTGACCAGTTAACACCGCATAGTGCAACGGAGTCGCGCCGTTATTAACTTTGGCATTGACCTCCGCCCCCCGGGCCAGGAGAAGCTCGACAATGGCTCGGTGCCCCTCTTCCGCCGCATAGTGCAACGGGGTCCAGCCATCCTTGTCCCGGGCGTTGATATCCGCCCCCTTAGCCAAGAGAAGCTCGGTAACGGCATCATTATAGCCCCACCCTACCGCTTCGTGCAACGGGGTCCAGCCATCCCTGTCCTCGGCACTGACTTCCGCCCCTCGGGCCAGGAGAAACTCAGCAACAGCCCGGTGACCCTTTCGGGCAGCCCAGTGCAAAAGAGTCCAGTTGTCGTTGTCCCGGGCATTTACTAACTCCGGCTCTTTTTCCAGTAGCGATTTAACCTTCTCCAGGTCTCCTTTCTTTACCGCTTCATGAACCGGGGTACCCCAGGCAGTGCTGGACAAAAAAAGCGCCAGGATAAACCCGATAGACAATACCTTCCACTGTTTCATAACTGTTTGCTTGGTGCTGTGATACTGGACTAAGTGAAGCTCTGCCCCTAATAACTCCCCGATAACTCTTTCCAAACTGTAAAACATGCGCCTCTTATCTGATAAGTATCCTTCTCAAATAAGAAATCCTTTATCTTTTTCATCTCAGCGTCATTCAGCGGGTAATCAGCGTTAATCTGCTTCTATTTCAGCGTGTAATCAGCGTTAATCTGCTTCTACTTGTGTAAATCAGTATTCAATACCTTTTTCAGGAACTGACCGGTATAGGAGTGTTTTATTTGGGCAAGCTGCTCCGGGGTGGCGCTGGCAATAACCTCTCCCCCCTCATCTCCTCCCTCCGGCCCCAAATCAATGATGTAGTCGGCGCTCTTGATCACATCCAGGTTATGCTCGATAACTATTACGGTATTTCCCTGGTCAGTAAGGCGGTTGAGCACATCGAGGAGCTTCTGGATATCGGCAAAGTGCAGGCCGGTGGTGGGCTCGTCCAGGATATAAAGGGTCCGGCCGGTACTCCTCTTGGAAAGCTCCCGGGATAGCTTAATCCGCTGAGCCTCACCCCCGGACAGGGTAGGGGCAGGCTGACCGAGCTGGATGTAGCCCAGGCCGACATCGTAAAGGGTCTGGAGCTTGGCCTTGATCGGGGGGATGTTTCCCAGGGACTCGAGGGCCTGACTGACAGTTAGCTCCAGGATCTCATGAATATTCTTTCCCTTATACCTTACCTCAAGGGTTTCCCGGTTATAGCGCTTTCCCTGACAGACCTCACACTGGACATAGATATCCGGCAGGAAGTGCATCTCGATCTTGATCAACCCATCGCCCTGGCAGGCCTCGCATCTTCCTCCCTTGACATTGAAGCTGAACCTTCCGGGAAGGTAGCCCCTTACCTTTGCCTCGGGCAGATAGGTAAAAAGCTCCCGGATATGAGTGAAAAGACCGGTGTAGGTAGCAGGATTTGAGCGGGGGGTGCGTCCGATGGGAGACTGATCGATGTCAATTACTTTATCGATATGCGCTAGCCCCTGAATCTCTTTCACCTCACCGGGCCTTTCCTTGGAGCGGTAGAGCCTCTGGGCCAGAGCCCGATAGAGGGTATCAATGATCAGGGTGCTCTTTCCGGATCCGGATACCCCGGTAACACAGGTAAAAAGACCCAGGGGGATCTTGACCTTGATGTTTTTGAGGTTATTCTCCCTGGCTCCGATAATGGTAATGAATCTCTTATTTAAGGAGCGACGGAGTCGGGGAACCGGAATGCTCAGAGAGCGGGAAAGATACTTACCGGTCAGGGAATCGGGGTTTTTAATGATCTCCTGAGGAGTGCCGTGAGCAATGACCTCTCCCCCGTGAACCCCGGCTCCCGGTCCCATATCAATGACATAGTCAGCCGAAAGGATGGTGCCTTCATCGTGTTCCACCACCAGTACGGTGTTTCTCAGGTCCCGGAGGTGTTTCAGGGTTTTCAATAGTCGGGTGTTGTCGCGCTGATGAAGGCCAATGCTGGGCTCATCGAGGATGTATATCACTCCCGTAA
>JAUWWP010000420.1 GCA_030616835.1 Deltaproteobacteria bacterium
ACAAGTAAAGACACAAAATTTTGAGGAAACTCGTGTTAAGATGAGAAGGTTAAAAATCCTCCTTGTTTCTTGGCTATTCGTCTTCATTACTCAAAGCCCCTCGTATGCTCTAAGTATATATGAACATGACGGATTTAGCTTTGATCTTTCCGGTTATTATAAAAATCTGTTTGGATATACGGAGCTTAATCTGGAGATCCCATATTTTGACCCGGGCTATGAATACCTGCTGGATGATTATAATCGGTTCCGCCTGAAGGCCGGGGTGAATTTGACCAGGGGTCTGACCCTCCTCAGCCACTATGAGATGAGGTTGGTTTATGGGGACAGTCAGGGGCTTAAAAGCAAGGTAGGTGAGCTCAAAAGAAAGGTAGGTGCAATTGAGGGCCTTCCTGATGACCTGGTTAATCTATTTGGACTAACAGGTTTAAAACCGGAGAGGCTTCTGAATTTGAATTGGGAAATTGAGGATAGCAGAACCCTTTATGCTGAGCACGCCTTTGATAGGCTCCTTTTAAGCTATCACCTTCCATTTGCCGACCTTACCATCGGAAGGCAGGCTATTTCCTGGGGAACCGGGATGTTCTGGAACCCCACCGACCTTTTCGCCCCCTTTTCTCCCACTGAAATCGACACCGAGGAAAAGCCGGGAACTGATATGATAAATTTAGAAATACCCATAGGGAGTCTCACTGGACTTAATGCCGTCTATGCCCCATTAAAGACCTTCGAGGATTCCAGTATTGCTGGTAGATTCAAGACAAATATCTATGACTACGATATATCGATTATGTTAGGAAAGTTCCACGAAGAGATGGTCTATGGCCTAGATTTCTCCGGCTATATCGGGGGAGCTGGATTTAGAGGTGAGGGGGCATACACCCGGGTAGAAGAGGAAAAAGATTTCTTTAGATTCATCCTGGGTGCAGATTATTCTTTCCCTAAAAACCTTTATTTAGCATTAGAATACTATTATAATGGATTTGGCACTTACAAGGAGAATGACTACCTTTCTCTACTACTATCCGAAGAATTCTTAAAAAGGCTTCTAAGGGGAGAGGTTTATAACTTGGCCCGGGATTATATGGGAGTGTTTTTATCCTATCCGATATTCCCTCTTCTTACCCTTTGGGGAACTGTCATTTTTAACATCGGCGACCAGAGCATTTTCTTGGGCCCCGCCCTGGAATATTCTATCCTTACCGACCTGGATTTGATGATAGGAGCTAATATCTTTGAAGGTAGAGAAGGGAGTGAATATGGCTTAATAAAAGGTGAATATTATGGAATCCCGATTGAATTCGGATATCCTCAGCTTTATTTTACTTATCTCAAATGGTATTTTTGAGCTTTATATTAAATCACTTTTAGCCCGGGCTCTAACAAGGTAGCTCCTGGCGGTTTAAACCCCGTTAGAAGCTCACCCCGTAAAAGACCGAAGGTCTTACGGGGCTCACACGGGGCTTTAGTCCGCCTGAAGCTGATCATTAAAGAATCTGAAATTGTCCATCCCCTTGGCAATCCGCCTGAGGCGGATTTCTAACGGGGCAAGCAAGGAGGTAAGAATTATGGCTATGATTCATGGAGGGGAAATGGTTATCAGAATCCTTCAGAAAGAAGGGGTAAAGTAGATCTTCAGCCTGGCCGGGGGACATATTAATCCCATCTACGATGCCTCGATTGACTCCGGGATCAAGATTATCGATACCCGGCACGAGCAGGCCGCCGCCCACATGGCCGAGGCCTGGGCCCGCCTTACCGGCAGGCCCGGTGTTTGCCTGGTAACCGCGGGCCCGGGGTTCACTGATGCCATCACCGGGATTACCAATGCCTGGATGGCCAATGCTCCGCTGATCTTCCTCAGTGGACGGGCCGGGATCGGGGAGATGGAACGGCTCAGCCTTCAGGAGATGGAGCATATCGATTTGATTAAGCCGGTTGCCAAATGGTCGCGCGTGGTTTATCAGACTGAGCGGATTGCCGAGTATCTGGCCATGGCCTTCCGCCAGGCAACTACTGGCCGACCGGGACCGGTCTTCCTGGACATTCCCATTGATGTCCTGGGAAAGAAAGTTGATGAAAGCGAGGTTGTCTTTCCCACCCATTACCGCACTGAGGCAAGCCCGGCCGGGGACCCGGAGATGGTGCAAAAGGCGGCGGAGCTGCTTAAGTCAGCCGGGAAACCGGTGGTTATTGCGGGCAGTGGGGCATTTTATTCGGGGGCCGGGGATGCCTTAAAGGAGTTTGCTGAACTTACCCGTATCCCGGTCTTTACCTCTACTGCCGCTCGGGGCATCCTGCCGGATGACCACCCGGTCTGCCTGGGTCCAGGCAATATGATGGCTCCCGGTGCCGCCGGCACTGCTATTCCCGGGGCTGATGTCCTGCTTTTGCTGGGGCATCGGATAAGCCTATACCTGCTCTTTGGCCGGTCCCCGGTTATAGGCCCGGAGACCAAGATCATTCAGGTGGATATCGAGGGAGAGGAGATTGGCCGAAATCGTGCAATTGAGCTTGGGATCGTTGGTGATGTCCACCAGGTTCTCCGGCAGCTTGTCTATGAGCTTAAGGGTCACTCATTTAGCGAAGCCTGGCTGGAGGAGCTGCATGGGGTACACCGTGCCCAAAGGGAAGCAGCGGAGGTGGATATCAAATCGGACAAAGTGCCTATCCATCCGCTGCGCCTGGCCGGAGAGGTAAATGCCTTTCTGGATCGTGATGCTACGGTGGCGGCTGATGGGGGTGATACCCAGGTCTGGATCTCCATGGTCAAGGAGGTCTTCTATCCCGGACATTATCTGGATACCGGGCTTTTCGGCTGTCTGGGGGTAGGCATTCCCTTTGCCTTGACGGCAAAGCTCCTCCGGCCGGACAAACAGGTTCTTCTGTTCATGGGAGACGGAGCCGCCGGGCTTAACCTGATGGAGTTCGATACTGC
>JAUWWP010000219.1 GCA_030616835.1 Deltaproteobacteria bacterium
ACGATGCAGATGGGATCAGTGGGTAATATTATTCAGCGAGGGGGGACCATTCTCCACACTGCCCGCTGTGAGGAGTTTAAGAGTAAGAGCGGGAGGACAAAAGCGGCTCGATTTCTCCGTAATATCTCGATTGAGGGATTGGTAGTGGTTGGGGGGGGTGGGAGCTTCCGGGGAGCCCATAAGTTATATCAGGAGCACAGAACCCCAGTGATCGGTATTCCGGCTACCATTGACAATGATATCTACGGAACCGACTACTCGATTGGCTATGATACCGCGGTCAATGTTGCTCTCGAATCCATCGATCGGATCCGGGATACTGCTTCCTCCCATGAGCGGCTCTTTTTCGTAGAGGTGATGGGGCGAGATACTGGATTCATCGCCCTCGCGGTAGGGATAGGAGGGGGGGCTGAGGTAATCTTGCTTCCCGAGACCAAGACGGATCTGAAGAATTTGTGTAATCGGATCGAAAGGGGAATTACCCGGGGTAAAACCAGCAATATCATTGTAGTAGCAGAGGGGGACGATGCCGGAAATGCCTTTGAAATTGCCCGTAAGGTTAAGAGGCTTATCGGTAGCGATTTCCGGGTTTGTGTCCTGGGACATGTTCAGCGAGGTGGCTCTCCTACCTCCCGGGATCGGATATTGGGTAGTAAGCTGGGGGCGGCGGCAATAGATGCCCTTCTTGCCGGAGAGACGGATAAAATGGTAGGAGAGGTTAATGGCAAGGTAGTGTCGATACCTTTACGGGATACCTGGAGCAAGAAGAAAAGAATCGATATGGATCTTTATCGTTTGGCGAAGGTCCTTTCTCTTTAGCTTTTTAGAGGTTAGCTGATTTGAAGGCCACACTGCTCGGCACTTCTGCTAGAGTTGCTGATGAGCAAAGGGATAATACCTCCCTTTTAGTGAATTTAGGCGGGGAGAGTATCTTGGTTGACTGCCCGGGAAGTATCATCCCGAAGCTTAAGCGGGCAGGGATTGACCCCTTTTCCCTCAAAGACCTCATTCTGACTCACGACCATGTAGATCACATTTATGGTCTTCCTTCCCTGGTTCATGGCCTTCCCCACCGTTCCCAGGAGCTAACGATCTTCGGCCCGCAGCAGTGCCTGGAGACTGCGCAGGCTATTTTAAGCTCTCTGAGGCTGCTTAATCCTGAGAAATACCCTCCTATCAGGTTTGTTCCCCTCCTGATTAAGGAGGATGTCTTAGTCTTTGAAAATGAGCTCTATACCGTTCACGCCACCCCTGCCCAGCATAGCCGAAAGACTGCGGCTATCAGATTTCGGGAAAAGGTGAGGGGAGGGGCCTTTGTTTACGCATCTGATACCGGCAGAAGCGATCGGGTTGTTAGGTTTGCCCAGGGGGTCCATACTCTATTTCATGACTGCAGTGCCCCTCACCGGTTTCTCCCCGAGGTAGGCTCGAACCACAGCACTGCCTACCAGGCAGCCGAGGTGGCGGAGCTGGCCGGGGTAAAACGATTGGTCTTGGTTCATATCGATCACACCCGAGGGTTTCGGGAGGAAGAGCTACTGAAAGAGGCAGGGAAATACTTTTCCGGAGAAGTAGAAGTGCCCCAAGATTTTCAGGAGTTTACTTTTTGAAGATTACAGATTTTAGATTTTAGATTTCAGATCTGCAATCTATTACTAAGGAGTTAATTATGTTTCATTCCAAGATTCTGGGAACTGGTTTCTATGTTCCTCCCCGGGTAGTAACCAATTTCGATATGGAAAAGCTGATGGATACCAGCAATGAATGGATTCTGGAAAGAACCGGGATTGAGGAACGTCGGTTTGTCGATGAGGGAGTAGGAGTAGCGGATTTAGCTCTGGAAGCAGCCAAGCAGGCACTTAAAAAGGCCGGGATTGAGCCCAGGGATCTCGACTTCATCATCCTTGCTACCTTAAGCCCTGACTATACCTTCCCGGGCTCGGCGGTCTTACTCCAGGACAAGCTGGGAGCTAATACTATCGGGGCCCTCGATGTTCGCAACCAGTGTTCGGGCTTCATCTATTCACTGTCAATTGCTGATCAGTATATCAAGACTGGACATTATCAGAGGATTCTGGTAGTTGGAGCCGAGACGCATTCCACCGGGATAGATCTGACTACCCGGGGGCGAGATGTGGCGGTGCTTTTTGGAGATGGGGCCGGAGCAGTAGTGGTCGGGTCCACCGAGGAGGAAGGAAAAAGAATTCTTTCCACCCACCTTCACTCGGAAGGCAAATATGCCAAGGAACTCTGGATAGAGGCTCCCGGAAGCATTTATCATCCCCGGCTAACCCATGAGATGATCGATCAGGGGCGCCATTTTCCCAAGATGAAAGGAAGGGTGGTTTTCCGGCATGCGGCCGTCAGGTTTCCCGAGGCAATTAATGAGGCCTTAGAGGCTAACAATTATCAGATCAGTGACATTGATCTGCTCATCCTTCACCAGGCCAACCTTCGCATAAACGAATTTGTTGCCCGATCTCTGGAGATCCCCGAAGAGAAGGTTTATAACAATATCCAGAGATACGGAAATACTACCGCTGCTTCTATTCCCATTGCCCTTGATGAGGCCGTGGAGGAGGGCAAGGTTAAAGAAGGGAGCCTGGTGCTGCTGGCCTCCTTTGGCTCAGGCTTTACTTGGGCCTCAGCTTTAATCAGGTGGTAGGGCCAGGGTAGATTTATATATAGCGTCTTAAATATTTGCGGATAATATTTCATAAATCAATACAGTGACAAATCCTAAATCCAAAATCCTAAACCCTAAATAAATTCAAAATCCCAATATCTAATGTTCAAAACAATCCCTTCGACACCGCTAAAGGCTGGGCTCAGGAAATGGTTTTGTATTTTGGATTTTGATCATTTGAAATTGTTTAGAGTTTAGAATTTAGTGCTTAGAATTTGCCTTATTGGTGCTTAGTATTTATACATATCTGTCTATATTTACAACACTGCCTTATTAGGCACAATTATTTTTGTTGTTCTGTATAGTTATGGAGAGCCTGGAAATTGTCCCGATGAGAGCGGCGGATCTGGATGAGGTGATGAAGATCGAGCGGCTCTGTTTTCCCAGCCCCTGGTCAAGGGCTTTCTTCAGTCAGCAGCAGAGGAGCCCGGCTTTCGAAAACTTTCTTGCCCGAGGTAAAGATGGAGGGAGGAAAAGGATTCTCGGCTACATCTGCCTGCTCCCCGTCGGCGGGGAAGTTCATATCCTCAATGTGGCAGTTCACCCTCAATTTCGCCGTAAAGGGATAGCTACCAGATTAATCGACTTCTCCCTTGACTATTGCCTGACCAAAGGGATACGAGAAGCGCTTTTGGAGGTACGCCGATCCAACCACCAGGCGCAAGAGATGTATAAGAAACTGGGCTTTAAGGAGATTGGAATCGAAAGGGCATATTACTCTGACAACCGGGAGGATGCGATCAAGATGTGCCGGGAGATCGAGCGTCGGCCAAAGTTTATTGCCGATGCGATGCTGGGGAAGCTTGCCCGGTGGCTGCGGATCCTGGGGTATGATACCACTTATTTTGCAAAAAAAGCAGACGGTGATCTGATCAGGATTGCCAAGGAACAAGAGAGAATAGTTTTAACCAGAGATACCCGACTGATAAAAAGAGAGGATTTAGGTGAGTTCTTCTTTATCCAGAATAATAGTCACTGGAAGCAACTACAGGAGGCATACCAGGGAATCGAGTTAAAGGTCGATCCTCGCTTTCTCTTAAGTCGCTGCCTTATCTGCAATGCCGAGATTGAGAGGGTTGCCAAGGAGTCAGTCCGGGGGAAGGTTCCCGAATATGTCTTTAAAACCCAGGAGAGATTTTTTTCCTGCCCGGACTGTCAACGCATATACTGGGGGGCCACTCACCGGACCAATATACTCCAAGAGATTGGGCAGATACTGGGAGTGAAAGATTTAAGCTAATTAGAGTTTCCTTAAAAAATCCTTCCTGTAGGGGCAATTCATGAATTGCCCCTACTACGGAGAATGGAAAAGCCCCGCCTATCCACTGATTGTGAATCCCAATTGAGTAAATAATAGAGTAGTGGGTGACAAATTCAAAAATAAAGTGCAAGAATATCAATAATTTACGAATTTTACTGTTGAACTTGGGTTTTAGCAGTTCAGAGGGAAGATGGCAGATTTCAAAGTTTCATTTCTGCCCTCGGGAAGGAAGGTAGCAGCGAGGCAGGGGCAGACCATCCTGGAGGTTGCCCGCCGGCACAAGGTCCTGATCGATAGCTCCTGTAATGGGAAGGGCACCTGCGGGAGGTGCCGGGTTATTGCTAAAGTGAATGTTTCACCGCCGCAGAAAGCGGAGAGGGAGCTACTAACTGGAAAAGAGATCTCCAGAGGAATCCGCCTGGCCTGCCGGGCACGGATTCAGGGAGATGCCCGGGTGAAGGTTTTGCGGACCTCTGCCTTTTCTCTCGCGATCCTGGAAAAAGGTATTCAAGGTGATTTTCATCATCGTCCCCATATCAAGAAGTTATTTGTCCGGGTGCCGGAGCCCCGGCTAAAAACGGGTCAGCGCTCAGATCTGGAGCGGCTCCGGAGCTCTCTTCCGGCTAAGCTCTCTCCTGCTCAGATGGACATTGAGCTGCTCAGGGGGCTTCCCTTAATGCTTCGCCGGACAGAAAACAAGCTGACCTGCATTTTTGCCGGGGAGAGGCTTATTGGTCTGGAAGAGGGTGATACCGAGGGACAATTGTTCGGCCTGGCACTGGATATTGGTACAACAAAGGTGGTAGCCTCCCTAATTGATCTTAATCGTGGCGTCGTGCTGGGGGTTGCCTCGCAACTGAATCCTCAGTTCTCGTACGGGGAAGATGTAATCTCCCGTATTCATTATGTCCGGACCAATCCCGGGGGGCTGGAGCAATTAAGGGGGGAGATCGTCGCTGCGATCAATGACCTGGTCTCCGGACTCTACTATGAGACCAAGGTTAAGCCCTCTGAGATCTATGAGCTTACTGCGGTGGGCAATAGTTGCATGATTCATCTCCTGCTGGGGGTAAACCCCTCCTCCCTGGCCCTTAGTCCCTATGTTCCGGTTTTCCGGGAAGCCTTATCTATTGAGACGGCAAAGCTGGGGATAGGGTCAGCGCCGGGCGCCCAAGTCTATATCCCATCCATTGCCTCCGCCTATGTGGGGGCGGATATTACCGCCGGAATACTTGCTACCGGGCTTTATAGGAAAAAGAGGCCATCCCTGCTCATTGATGTCGG
>JAUWWP010000464.1 GCA_030616835.1 Deltaproteobacteria bacterium
AGATGGCAATATCTTAGTGAAGCCCTGGGACAACTTCATGGAGGTGGTACCCGATACTTCCAGAATTATCGCCAAGATCAGATAAAACCAACTCATTGAATACCTCCTTTACCCTGTTAGAAATCCGCCTGAGGCGGATCGCATCCAATAAAAGGTCACTTTTAACTGTCTCTACATCTAATCATGTAACCGACCCGCTACGGGGTAAAGAATCTTTCAGAGGTAAGCCAGGAAGAGTTCCTGGAAGAGGTAGGACAGTATACTACCTAATATTCTTTTTTATATCGTCCACCTTTCATTTGACGCCGGCAAAGAACGTCTGGGCGATCAGTCCAGCAATGGGTGGGAAGAAGAATGTACTTACAATGCGAATGAGCGTAAATCTCCAGCCTAATATCCCTATTTCCATCGGCAACCTGCTAACTGCCCATAATGACCACCCGGTTAAAAATGCAACCATAGTTCCCACGCTGGCCCCGGAGCGCAGGAGCCCGGCAGCCACGGGCAGGCTGACATAAGGGCCTCCGGGAGATAACCCACCAGCAATTGTGCCGATAAGTATCCCACGCATACCAGATTCCATACCCACCCATTTTGACAGGAGCTCCCGGGGCAGAAGAACCTGAATCATACCGGCCACGATAAATGCAAAAACCAACAACGGCAGGATTCCAACCGTCATATTCAGGGCTGATCTCATGCCGCTAATGTGCTGTCCTTGTCCTTTATAGTACCCGATGAAAAGAAGAATAACTGCAAGCACCCCCATTATTATTGTAGGAATTAACATCCCTGAATTCCTCCCCTTTTTTATCAATACCTTTTCTCCCATATTATCTAGCCCAGCGCTGACTTTCTCCAGAAAAAAAGACACCTCCCAGATTTTTATCTTGCCAGTAAGAAAAATGAGAAGTGTCCTTATTTTAGTAGAGTATCGATTTTTGTCTTACAATTATCAGGATTTCCTGAGGATTTGACCGGGCAACTCTCGATATTCACTTCGGCGCTTAATGACTATAATGTATGACTTTAGTGCCAGTATGGGAATCAGATAAAGGAGGAGGCTAAATAGAACCTGCTTGCTGCTGGTATGAGCCTCTTCACTTCCAACTCTACAATTACATCCCTCGATCCCTTCTACCACAGGAGCGGCCTTCACTCTAAAACTGGCGGTCTCGGTCCAACTGCTATAGGCCTGGCCATCAGAGGCCCTTCCCCGCCAGTAGTAGGTTTTACCACCTTTAAGTTCTGGCTCCACCACCTCCCAGGAGGTGGTGAACTCACCTTCACTGATACCAACCACTGTTGCTACCATATCATAAAGCTTGATATCACTAAATACTTCAAATTCATAGGTTAACTCGTCACCATCGGCATCGAAGGCATTGTTCAGAACCAGGGTGGGGGTGGTAGTGTTAATTAGCTCACCCTTTCTGGGGGAGTTAATGGTAACCCCGGTGGGGATATCATTGGCAGTATTAACCATAAAGGAACTTACAGCAGACCAGCCACTTTCCTCCCCATGCTCATCCACGGCTTCAGCAATCCAGTAATAGGTGACATTTTCAGCTAATACTGCGTTGACAATCCATGCGGTTACATTTCTCTGCTGATCCTCGGCCACCGGGGGTGAGAGGGCGATTAGCGTGGTTAGTTGAGGATCCTGGTAAACCTCAAATAGATAGCTTAGCTCATCTTCATCGAGGTCAATAGAATTGGCGACAATCAGTACCGGTGTCGCTACCGTAACTTCTCCCCCATCGGAAGGATTAACTGGAACCGGTACTGAGGGAGGGTCATTAAAGCAATTGACGAAGAACCGACCATTTACCCAACTACTGTAGGCCTGGCTATCAGAAGCCCTCACTCTCCAGTAGTAATGAGTATTATCCTTCAAGTCTAACGGCTGCCAGGCAGTAGTATCCGTTCCCTCGGCTATTGCGGGAGATCTGCTGGTAGGATCGGAGAAGTTCTGGTTCTCACTAATTTCGTAGTAATAAACAAGGCTATCCTGATCCAGGTCATAGGAGTTTTCAACTATGAGCAGGGGCTCAAGGGTGGTAACTTCTACTCCTTGCTGAGGCTCTACTATTTCGGGATCGGTGGGGGCATCGTTGGCAGTATTGACGAAGAAGGAAGCAGCAGGCATCCAAAGGGAACTACTGCCATGTTCATCCACCGCCCGGGCTCGCCAATAATAAAGGGTATTATCGCTCAAAGCAACCGACGGGCTCCAGGAGGTCGTCCCCGCTTCCCCCTCGGGCCGGACAGAGGACTGCTGCAGGCTAAAGCTATCAAAGGTGGAGAGTGTGTCAATCTCAAAGAAATAGGTTAACCGGTCATTATCAACATCCGTGGAGTTATTTACCTGTAGGGAGGGGCTGAGCGTGCTTACCGCACTGCCCTCCGGGGGAGCACTGAGCTCGGGAGTAGTTGGGGCATCGTTAGCAGTATTGACAAAGAAGCATGCTACCACCCCGCTGAGCGGTCCCCCTACCATCATCCAGTTGCTGTAGCCTTTGCCGTCAAAGGCCCGTGCCCGCCACCAGTAGGAGGTATTGTCCTGAAGTTCCAACT
>JAUWWP010000101.1 GCA_030616835.1 Deltaproteobacteria bacterium
ATTTGTTTAGGGTTTAGGATTTGGGATTTAGGATTTATCAGCATAATAATTATGAAATATTATGCACAGATATTTAAAACGCTTCATATAAAACGGATAAAATGCTAATCATACCGGCAATTGATCTTAAAGATGGCAAGTGCGTCCGTCTCTCCCAGGGGAGGATGGATCGAGTAACACAATATTCTACCAATCCGGCTGAGATTGCCCGGAAATGGGAGGGAATGGGAGCGGAGCTGATCCATCTGGTGGACCTCGATGGGGCCTCTGCCGGCAGACCAGTGAACACTAAGGCAATCAGGGAGATCATTGATTCGGTGAAGATCCCTCTCCAGTTGGGCGGGGGCATAAGGGATCAGAAGACCGCGGAAAGTTACCTTTCTCTGGGGATTGACCGTATTGTCCTGGGGACCGCTGCCTATGAGCAACCGGAGCTGATAGCGGAGGCCTGCCGGAGTTATCCCGGGAAGATCCTGGTCAGTATTGATGCCCGGGAAGGGAAGGTAGCCATTAAGGGCTGGGAGGAACTTACTGCCGAAGGGGCAATCGAGCTGGCCCGAAGGTTTGAAGACCTAAAAATAGCGGCTATTATTTATACCGATATCAAACGGGATGGAATGATGAGCGGGCCCAACATTGAGGAGACCCAGAGACTTGCCCAGTCACTAAAGACCCCAATTATTGCCGCCGGTGGAGTCTCCAGCCTTGAGGATATCCGGGACTTAATGGAGATCGGACAGTACGGGGTGGAAGGGGTTATCATTGGCAAGGCCCTCTACTGCGGGGAGCTTGACCTCAGGGAAGCCATTGAACTCACCCGGCAAAGATAACTCAATAAAAGGGTTCAAGGGATCGTCCGTTCTCCGCAGTATAACTGCTACGAAGGATGAAAGGATTCAACTGGGAAAAGTTCAAATGCCAAAATCCAAATGTCAAATGAATGACAAATGACTAAATGTTAATCCTTCGACAAGCTCAGGACAAGAAGATTTTTTATTTATTTGTCATTTGAACTTTGGATTTCATTTGGACTTTGAGCTTTGACATTTGACATTATATTGGAGTCCTTGAATCCTATTAGATAAGGAGCGGAAAGGTGGCGAAGAAACCCAGGTTTATTGATCTCAGTCTTCCGATTGAGAATGTTCCCAGCGAGCCCTTCTCCCCCGAAATAATCCACGAGGATCATCAGAGAGGAGGGGAGGTAATGAAGGGGATCTTTGGGTGTGAGATTGAGGATCTTCCCGATGGCCTGGGCTGGGCTAATGATACTCTAACCCTGATTACCCACGCCGGTACCCATCTGGATGCCCCCTGGCATTTTGCTCCCACCTCTGAGGGCAAAAGGGCCCGGACTATTGATGAAGTTCCCTTAGATTGGTGCTATGGAAATGGGGTAGTTCTGGATATGCGGCATAAGGCTACCGGTGAGCTAATTACTGTGAGCGATATCAAAGCTGGTTTGAAAAAAATCGGCTATAAGATTAAGCCCCGGGATATTGTCCTGATTATGACTGGAGTTGATAAGTACTGGGGAAAGCGAGAGTATTTCTCTGAAGGCTGCGGGATGGGGAGAGAGGGAACCCTCTGGCTGATTGAGCAAGGGGTAAAGGTGATGGGAATCGATGCCTGGGGTTTTGACCGGCCCTTTAATGCAATCAGCGAAGATTTCAAAAGAACCAGGGATAAAAGCCTCCTCTGGGCCGCCCATTTTGTTGGAATCGAGAGGGAATACTGTCACCTGGAGAAGTTGGCCAATCTGGATGAGCTTCCATCCTCTGGTTTTACTCTAATCTGTTTCCCCATCAAGATCGCCGGAGCAAGTGCCGGCTGGGTGAGACCGGTGGCGATCGTTAAATAAGCCGAAACCTTCTTTTCTTCTTTGGCTTTCCCCGGGAAGAATTGGGCAAATCCTTACTAAGCATTAGATTAATTGCCTCCCTCTGAAAGGTAGTGGCAAGTTGATCGTCTGCTCTTTGCTTGAGGATCTCCTGATAATTGGCAACTGCCTCTGGTAAAAGGCCTTCTTTGTTGCAATAAACAATATATGCGCGGTGCCGATTCTCATTTTGATAGTCTTTTAAGACGGCCTCCCACAGTCCTTCCACTCGTCCCTTTGTTTCCTCTTCCTGCTTAAGAACCTTCTGGTATTTCTCAATAACTATCCCGCACTTAATACACTCGGGTGATTCCTTTTGTTCAAATCCGCACTTCGGGCAGATCATCTTTTACCCCGTTAGAAATACGCCTGAGGTGAACTAAAGCCCCGTGTGAGCTCAGTAAGACCCCCTGCCCCGTTAGAAATCCATGTGACCCTTCTAACGGGGTTTACTCGTTACCCTCTGAGTCCGAGGAAGAAGGGGCCTCCGTGGCATAGGGGCATCCTCCCGGAGGTGGTCCCCCCATTCCTGGATACTGGGGGACAAAGTTCACATTACCCATCTTTTTCAGTTCACTCAGCGTATCTGCCATTGACTGGGATCTTGAGGTGGAAAAGGAAGAAAGAACCTTGCTGAGTCTTCTGCTCCCACATTTGCTGCATTTCCTACCCCAGAGCTTTATTTCCCCTACCCTCTCCAGAAATGAGGAGATCTCCCCACACTTACGGCACTGATACTCATAAATTGGCATCCTTTCCCTCCCTTTGCCCCGCAGAAAGCAACACTCTTTCCCTCTCCATAGAATTAAGATAATTTTTTCATTTGTTGGTTTAAAAGTCAATAGGCGGAACAAATCCCAAAAGAGAAATTTGTTTCGTGTAATTCGTGAAATTCGTGGTTCAAATCCCAACAATTATTTGCAATTTATATAAAGCTCTTGTTATTAATAAAACCCTATGATAATGTTAGTATTTAAAGCGGAGGAGATTATCGAAAATTCGGTAAGTTATTGAGGGGGGAAAGGTTTGCCGATGGAAAGGATAAAGGTGGAGCAGATTAAAGAGAGGGATCTGGTAGAGAGCATTTTCCTGGTGAAGAGTAAGACTCTGGCAGTGGGAAAGAGCGGGAAGCCCTACCTGGGCCTGGTGCTTATGGATAGTAGCGGAGAGATTGAAGGGAGAGTCTGGGAGGAGGCGGAGGAGGTCTCCCGACTATTTGATCAGGACGACTTTATAAAGCTCAGGGGAAGAGTAGTAAGCTATCAAGGGAGTCTCCAGATAGCTATCAGCCAGATTAAAAAATACGACGAGGGGGAGGTAGATCTAAAAGACTTCCAACCTGTTACTGAGAAAGATAGCGAGAGAATGTTCCAGGAGCTCAAAAAGATAACCGAACAGGTACAGGATCAACATTTAAAGAAACTCTTAAACTTGATACTTGAGGATGAAAAGATTGCCAAGCTCTTCAAGAATGCCCCGGCTGCCAAAAGCATGCACCATGCCTACCTCGGGGGACTGCTGGAGCATACCCTCTCGGTAGCCCGGCTAATCCGGCTTGCCTCCGAGCACTACCAGAATATCAATCAGGACCTCCTCTTGGCCGGAGGTATCCTCCACGATATCGGCAAGATCTATGAGCTTACTTACGATCGCGCCTTTAACTATTCCGATGAAGGAAAGCTACTCGGCCATATCGTTATCGGGGTAGAGCTAATCGAGGAGAAGATCAAGAATATCCCTGATTTCCCGACCGAATTGGCCATGCTACTCAAGCACATGATCCTCAGCCACCATGGCCAATACGAATTTGGTTCACCCAAAAGACCCAAGATAGTAGAGGCAATAATCCTTTACTATCTGGAGGATATGGACTCAAAGGTGAGCAGCGTCCAGTCCCTGATTAAAAAGGAGAAGGAAACCGGGTCCAAGTGGACCAGCTATCACCGTCTCTATGATCGCTTTATCTATAAAGGAGAAAAAGGCGACGAGTAGATTAAACCTGCTGTCAGGCTAAGAAATTGACAGAAAAGGGCATTTCAGTTACTATTTAATTAAGAGAACTTACCCAAGTTATTACCTATGGAAGCTGGAAATTTCAAAGATACCAGCCTTCCCCAAATCCTCCTCGATCTCTACACTTCAGGTGAAAGCGGCGTCCTGCGGCTGAAGCATGGAAAGGTGCTTAAATCCATATATTTTATGATGGGAATGCCTGTCTTTGCTTCTTCCACTGAGAAAGAGGACCGGATGGGGGAAATGCTTTGCCGCAAAAAGATCATTACCGATCTTCAGCTAAGGGAATGTCTTGCGGAGGCTGAGATTACCGAGAAAAGACTGGGTACGGTTCTGGTGGAGAAGGACCTCCTAAAGCCTGAGGCCCTGGTGGTGGCAGTTGTTGATCAGGTAGAGGAGATTATCTACAGCCTGTTTGGGTGGGAGGAGGGAGAGTATAGCTTTGTCCGCGGGGAGCAAACGAGCAATGAGGTGATCACCCTAAATATGAGCGCTGCCAACCTGATAATGGAGGGAATCAGAAGAAAATACTCAATAGAGAAGCTAAAGAGGGTTTTGGGATCCCCCCGAAGTGTTCTGGCCACCACCTCTGATCCCAAATACCGATTCCAGGAGCTTCAATTAACTCCCAACGAGTCAAAGGTTATTGAACTGGTGGATGGCAACCGAAGCATTAGTGAAATCCTGGAGGAAAACGAGGTAAGCGAGCTGGAATCCTGTCAGGCTCTGGCTGGTCTGTTGCTGCTTAAGACCCTGGAGGTCAAAGGTGAGGAGCATGAAGGGCTAATACTTCTTGAGGATGAGAAAGTTCCCGAAGCCGAGATGTTTCCCGAGGCAGAGATAGTTCCCGAGGCAGAGATAGTTCCCGAGGCAGAGATAGTTCCCGAGGCAGAGATAGTTCCCGAAGCAGAGATAGTTCCCGAGGCAGAGATAGTTCCCGAAGCAGAGATAGCTCCCGAAGCCAGTGATATCTCCATCCGAAAACAGGAGATCCAGAAGAGATTCCAGAAGCTCTCGGAGATGAACCTCTATGAGAAGCTGGGCCTGAGTAAGACCGCTGCCAAAGAAGAGATTGTTGAGGCCTATACGCGCATGTCCAAAGAATTCCATCCGGAAAAATTCTCCGATCCTTCCTTTGATGAGATTAGGGAGCAGGGCATGGAGATCTTTAACCAGATAACTGAGGCTTATACCGTCCTGTTTAAGGATGAATCCCGGGCCCAGTATGATCAGCGCTTAGCAAAAGAGGTACTTACCTCCTTACTGGATGAGGAGTTGGATCCCCAGGCTGCCAAAAAGCACTGCGAAAGGGGAAAGGTTCTCTTCCAGGAGCGTAGATACCAGGAAGCCCTTGATGCCTTTCGGCTGGCAATTCAGCTCGACCCCAACGTTGCGGAGTATTATACCGGCCTGGGTTTACTTTACACAATGGGGATTGGTGGTCAGCGCCCCCGGATTGAGGAAGCAGAAAGAAGTTTCAAAAAGGCCATTTACCTGGATCAAAAAGAGGCTCGCAATTATTTTTATCTGGGTGTTCTTTATAAAAACAAACAGGCAATGGACCTGGCTAAGGAGTACTTTGAGAGGGCCCTGGAGGTTAATCCTCGCCACAGTGGAGCCCGGCAGGAGCTTGTGAAGATCCGGAAAGCCAAGAAGAGCAGGTAAAACAGTTTAGAATATGGCAGTATTAGAGGTTCTGAGGTATCCCAACCCGGTCTTGAAAAGCAAGGCGATACTGGTCAAAGAAATTGATAGTGAACTACGGAGCTTAATCAACGACATGGCAGAAACAATGTATGCCTCCTCCGCAGTCGGCTTAGCTGCTCCCCAGGTTGGAAAGCTACTTAGGGTGGCGGTTGTCGATGTCACCCCTAAAGCAGAAGGCAAGAATCTAATAGTCCTGATTAATCCAAAGATAGTGGCGAAGGAGGGGGAAACGGTCTTGGAGGAAGGATGTTTAAGCGTTCCTGACTATCGGGAAAAGGTCAAAAGATGGGCTAGGGTAAAGGTGGAGGCCCTGGATCAAGAAGGAAAAATACGAGAGATAGAGGGTGAGGGACTCCTTTCCATTGCTCTCCAGCATGAAACCGATCATCTGAATGGTATGCTTATTATTGACCGAATCAGTAGCCTGAAGAGAAGTATCTTCAAGAAAACGATGAAGAAACAGCTTCTGGTTAAAGACTGATTTTAACCTGGCCTTTCACGGAATATAGGTTGATAGACACAGAATTACCATTGCCAGAGGAACAATATTTAATCTCAAATGTCAAAGCTCAAAGTTCAAACAAAACCCAAAGCTCAAATGACAAAATATATGAATAAATCCTAAGCACTAAGCACTAAATCCTAATCCGCCTAAGGCGGATCAAATGATCAAAATCCAAAACTCAAAACCCTGTCCTGAGCCCTTCGACTTAGTTCAGGACAGGCTTGTCGAAGGGATTGTTTTAAACATTTGATATTGGAATTTTGGATTTGTTTAGGGTTTAGGATTTTGGATTTAGAATTTATCAGTTGACATTTGGATTTAAAGGAACAAATATATGGCTGGAATTATCAACTAAAATAGGTACACTACCACTATTCTGTGTTAATTAAGATGGATGTGATCAGGACTGAAGGCCTTTGCAAGACCTTCTATACCGGTTTCCTCCGGAAGAAGATTCCGGCGGTAGTGGATCTTAATCTTACGGTTAAGGAGAATGAGATCTTCGGCTTTCTCGGCCCCAATGGGGCGGGGAAGACTACTACCATTAAGCTGCTGATGGGCCTCATCTATCCAACTTCGGGAAGAGCCTGGGTCCTGGGAAGAGATTACAGAGAGGTGGATATCAGGAAGGAGATTGGCTTCCTCCCCGAGAACCCTTATTTCTATGAGTATCTTACCGGAGGGGAGTTCTTAAATTTCTATGGCCAGCTATTTGGGTTAACAAAGATGGAACGGGAAAAGAGGATAGAGGAGCTTCTTG
The DNA here is from genome assembly GCA_030616835.1 of Deltaproteobacteria bacterium. Lineage (GTDB taxonomy): Bacteria > Desulfobacterota. Next base: position 6,865 of record JAUWWP010000101.1, read on the forward strand.
ACCTGGTCGGGTTAAGAGAGGCTAAGGATCTTCAATTGAGGAAATACTCCAAGGGGATGATCCAGCGGCTGGGCATCGCCCAGGCACTGATCAATGACCCCAGGCTGGCGATCTTTGATGAGCCGGTCTCCGGCCTTGATCCCCTCGGCCGCAAAGAGATCAGGGATGTCCTCCTGCGCTTAAAGGATGAGGGAAAGACAGTATTTTTCAGCACTCACATCATTCCCGATGTGGAGATGATCTGCGATCGGGTGGGAATCCTGAATAAAGGGAAGATGGTGGCGGTGGGAAAGATTGATGAGCTTATCAGAACGGGCTCTAAATTTACCGAGATCACTGTAACCGGGCTGAGTAGGGAGGGACTGGAGGAGTTAGAGAAGCTAAGATTAAAGGTCAAGCAGTTGGGCGATAAGGTATTGGTTACAGCGGAAGGGGATGAAAAGGTTAATCAAGCGGTTGACCTGATCAAGGGCAGAGGAGGGAGGCTCATTTCCCTGATTCCGCATAAAGAGACCCTGGAGGAGATATTCATAAAGGAGATGGGGGTAAAGCATTAAATTGCAAATTGCAAATTGCAAAAGATTGATTTGGTATTTGAACCACGAATTTCACGAATTACACGAAGAAATTTTCCTTTTTGGTATTTGAACCACAAATTTCACGAATTATACGAATTAATTCCCTTTTGATCATTTGGATTTTAAAACTCCTCGCTATTCCCTTCCGCCGTCGCTAAAGCTATGGCGGACAGGGCTATTCCGTGATTAAAAATGAGAATCATCGCAATTGCCCTAAATACCTTCAAGGAAACGATCAGGGATAAGATCCTTTATAACCTGCTGATCTTTGCCCTGATAATGATCGGTAGCTCCGTGCTGCTTGAGAGACTGACCCTGGGAGAGCGGACGAAGATTACGATTGACCTCGGCCTGGCGAGTATCTCCCTTTTCGGGGCTTTGATTGCAATCTTTATCGGGATCGGTCTGGTATATAAAGAAATTGAAAGAAAAACCATCTATACTATTGTTTCCAAGCCAATTCCCCGATATAAATTCATACTGGGAAAATTTTTCGGCCTGCTCCTCACCCTC
>JAUWWP010000527.1 GCA_030616835.1 Deltaproteobacteria bacterium
GAAGAAATCAATTAAATGTATGACTGGAGTTCCTCGTTTTTTAGGTAAAGAGTGGATAGGCGGGGCTTTCGAGCTCCGGTATTTACCCCGTAGAAATCCGCCTCAGGTAGAATAAAGCCTTGTGTGAGCTTTTAACGGGGTTTAGTCCGTCTCGTAGGGGTGGACCTCTTCACCCCGATGGACATCGGGGCCAGTGTCCACCCTTTATCCCCGCCTGCGGCGGGGCAGGGACGTCGGCCCCTACTGCGGTCATCTAATAAGCCTTACCTCCGTAAACCATATCCTCGATCAATCCATCGTATTCTGGGTTGAGGATATTCTTAGGGTCAAATACCTCCTTAATACTACTGTCTACCTTTTCCCATACCGACCCTCTCTTAGCATACCTCCATCCACCAGTCATCCCCTGCTTATATTGCTCGTAGGATGCCTGCTCGATAAAGCCCCGGGACTTGTAAAACTCATAGGGGGAGCTATTAGCCTGACAGTAGTCCCGCTCAAAGATTATCACTCTGCCCCCGAAATAAGTACACATATACATTTCGGTATCCTCATCCCGGAAGTGAGACTTATTCTCTCTCTCCGCCCGGGGGTCCCTCTCGCCTAAGTGTTGTCTTCCGGCATTAAGGAGAGTCTCATAATACCTGGGGGCATTACCTGGGTGGATCCAGGAGGCAGAGTACCACTCGGTCTCTCTCTGCCTCATATAGTTTATAGTGTTCCTCGTCTTCCTCATGAACTGAGCTATTCCCCCAATTCTTCCTAAAAATAATTCGGGACTAATGCCTCCCATGGCAGTAGAAAGATCCGTCAGCGCAGGTGCACCCTCAGTTTCTTCACTAACCTTCTCTATCATCCGGCACTTGGCATCAAGCTCCTTCTGGGTATCGGCGCTAACTATACCCAGCCACACACAGGTGGAATAGAGCCCCGCTGCTTCCATCATTGTTAGCATCTGCTCTGCCTCCTGATAGGTGGGGGTCATTATCTGAGCAATACAGGTAGCCGGCTCCGCATCAGCAATGAACATCGAGAGGAGGTCAAGCCTCGCTGTTTTGTACCACCAATCTATATGCCCGAAGAAATTCTTCTCCGCAGTGTTAAATGTATAGTATCTTCTATACTTACCCCAGGGGAAGATCTCCACGGTAAGCTCAGTTACAATCCCCAGTCTTCCTCTCATCATGCAATGCATTTGAGCGAGCATCATCCCGGGGCCCTGAGCTCCCCCGATCTTTCCGGCGTTGGGGATGGACTCCGAGCCCAACTTCACTATCGTCCCATCGGATTGGACCGAGGTCATACTAACCAGTCGATTAGGGCCAAACCCATACCAGATGTTATGGAAGGAGAGGCCATAGCCCAGGGTATTAGCCAAAACCGAGGCGGAGGCCGGAGCCTCAGGCTTACAACCATAAAGAGCCCTTCCCTCCCAGTATCCCAACTTCTCTCCCTCAAACTGAAGATCGGCCCAGGTGACAAATGGCTGGACGGTAATATACATTCCCTCCTCGTCAAGCTCTAATATTTTATCCATCCTCACCAGGTCGAGCATGATCCCTCCCCTCCGGGGAATACATTCTCCCGCCTGATTTATCCGGCAGGAACCCACGGTTACCGGGATGTTGCGTTTATATGCCACCTTCAATGCCCCGGACACCTCTTCAGTAGATGAGGGGAGCGTAACGATATGAGGCCTTACCTGCTTTACTGTGCTCTCATCCCGCGAGTAGTTGTTCATGATAGTCAGGTCATTGGTGGCCCATTCTTCACCCACCACCTTCCTTAGCTCCTTCAAAGCGCCTTCCAGGTTTTCGATGGTGCACCAATCGTAGAACCACCCCCTCTTGGTGATATCTACTTTTTTATACTCCTCGGGCACTACATATTTTGGACTCATCTTAGCCTCCTAAGGCTCTATCCACCAACACCAGAAGATCCAGGACCTCCATCCCAACCGTTTTGGCCGCATCCCCAAGGTTTATCTCGCAGAATGGGCAGCA
>JAUWWP010000370.1 GCA_030616835.1 Deltaproteobacteria bacterium
ACTGGCCCCTACTTATGAATTATATTTTTTTTCATATCTCATCTTTTAATGAGTAAAAATGGTTTATATTTACCTTATCACTGAAAGAACTTAGGGGCAAGGTTCCCTTGCAGATTGTAGATTTCAGATTAGAGGTCCCAATGACAAATGACCGAGACCAAATGACAAAATCCCCCTCCCCAGCCTACTTCGCCGAAACGGCTACGAAGGCCAAGTCCCCTCCCACCAGGGGAGGGGAGTATGATGATGTCAGCCGGCTAAACTTTTTGACCTTCCCAAGGGGGCACAATTTGGAATATCATTAAAAATCCCCCTCACCCTGGCCCTCTCCTTCACCCCGATGTCCATCGGGGCAAGCCAGGGGAGAAGGGACTATATAAAATGCAATCCTTCGAGACGCCCCGATGGGCATCGGGGCTCCTCAGGATCTCGGTTTGTTTCGTGTAATTCGTGGTTAAATTCGCCTGAGGCGGAACGTTGGCCCCTACATTTTTCTATTCGCCCGCTTCAGGTGAACTAATGGGAAAAAATTATCGGAGATAGGGGAGTATTGTGGTAGACTAGCGGATATCGGAGTAAGTTAGTTGTATCGGAGAATGGAGAGGAACTTGGATTTGTTTAGAAACAGGAGGTAAAAAATGCGGGAGCCAGACTTTTATCAGCTTGAGGAGCTTCTCAGTGAAGAAGAACGGATGGTGCGGGATACGGTCGCTAATTTCGTCAAGCGCGAATTCCTTCCGCTGGTGAACGAAAACTTCGAGAAGGTAAGCTTCCCTCTCGAGCTCGTCCCCCGGATGGCTGAATTGGGAATCTTCGGAGTAAACCTTAAGGGCTACGGCTGCACCGGAATGGGGGATATGGCCTACGGGCTCATCATGCAGGAATTGGAGTGGGGTGATTCGGGACTGAGGAGCTTTGGTTCCGTTCAGAATTCCCTCTCAATGTATCCCATTTATGCCTTTGGCACCGAAGAGCAAAAACAAAAGTGGCTTCCCCGGATGGCCCGGGGAGAGGTCCTGGGTTGCTTCGGGCTGACCGAGTCCGACTTCGGCTCCAATCCAAAGGCAATGCGCACCCGGGCCCGCAAGGAAGGGGAAAAGTACATTTTGAACGGCTCCAAGATGTGGATCACCAACGGAACCATAGCCAACATTGCAGTAATCTGGGCCCAGACTGACGAAGGTATCCGGGGATTTATCGTAGAAAAGGACACCCCGGGGTTTTCCTCCCGGGATATCAAGAACAAATATTCACTGCGCTGTTCCATTACCTCCGAACTTTTTCTTGAGGATTGCGAGATCCCGGAAGAAAATATCCTCCCCGGGACCAAAGGTCTCCGATCTGCCTTAGCCTGTTTGGACCAGGCCCGTTTCGGAATCTCCTGGGGCGCTGTCGGGGCAGCCTCGGCCTGTTACTGCTGTGCCCGGGATTATGCCCTGGAGCGAATCCAGTTTGGCGGCAAGCCTATCGCCTCTCACCAACTCATGCAGGAAAAGCTTGCCGATATGCTTACTGAGATTACCAAGGCCCAGGCCCTTTGCCTCCGCCTGGGCCGACTGAAAGAGGCGGGAAAGGCTACCTGGGGCAAGATGTCCCTGGCTAAGCGGAATAATGTCCGGATGGCCCGTGATATCGCCCGGACCGCCCGGGAGATCCTCGGGGCAGCCGGGATCGTCTTGGAGTTTCCGGTCATCCGCCACTTCACCAACCTGGAATCGGTCTACACCTACGAGGGAACCCACGATATCCATACCCTGATCCTGGGTCAGGCGATTACCGGAATCCCGGCATTTGAATGAAGAAGAATTTCTACCCGCACCTCTTCTGTTCCAGTATCTCCAGGAATGCCTGCACACGCGTTTCGAGTTGGGAAGCGTCCTCCATGCTGTAGTCCGTCTCGAGCCTGAGAAACGGGATATTTTCGCGCTCGAGCGTCTTCTCCACCTTGTAGGCTTCGATTGTGTATGGGGCGCAGAATTGGAGTGCATAATGGATTACGCCATCTACCTTGTATTTCCGCGACATCTCGACGATATGGTCCAACCGCTCGTCGTTGGGAGTAAAGCAGGCACAGTCGATATTCAGGTAACGCTCCGCTATTCTATCGAGGATTTCCTCGCGGGTTTGGCCGTCCTCTGCTACCAAGTTCCGGGTACCCCGCTCACCGACGCAGGACTCCTCCCCAACTACTACGGCACCACTCTTCTCAATAACGAAGTAAACTTTCCAGTTGGGGGCAGCCATTGGGCAGCCTGATACCAATATTCTGGGTGCATCAGCGGGCACAGCACCAATATCTTTTTCAATCCGCTCCTCAAGCTCATCGCAAAGCGTGTTGATTTTCTCGGTAAAACGGACCGGATCATCATAGAACTGAACTTGGTTTATCAGGAGAGCATCCCGTCCGGATATTGGCGGTGGGTTTGCCTTCCTGAGCGCACTCAGACGCTGCAGGACTTTTCTTTTGGCGTTTACGGTCCTCACCGCTTTGCTCAAGCTCTCTCCTGTGATTTCTTTCCCTGAGACTTCCTCGATCTTCGCCGCCAGCCGCCCAATCTCACTGCGCCAGAGCTTCTTGGCCTCAGGTGTCTTTATCTGCGGGAGCTCAATAACAAAGGTTGGATGGTAGTCGTTAAAGATCTCGTAGGCCTTCTTTTTTCCATCACATGTAGTTTCGCCGATAACGAGATCGCAGGCCTCTATGTACGGGCAGAGAGCACTCAACTTGAATCCGAAGAAAGATTTTATAAGTGCACAGGTATTGCGAGGCAATACCTTCTCCGCTTCCTTGGTGCCGACATCTACTCCTGCACACAAGCCCACGGATATACCGTCGACAGCGAGGGCAAGTTCCTCCGGAACATAGAGGCAGAAGCTCCCAAAGACCTTCCTTCCTTGCGCCTTGGCTTCCATGAGCTCCTGGATCCGGAGACCATGAATCTCGGAGAGGACAAAGTCCAGGTAATCGGTGCCCTTGGGTCTATTTTTCTGAGAAAGATAAATATCTTTATAGAATCCTCCCAGGACATCTAACAGGCCGTCGTGGGCAGCTATATCAAGGCCAAGATCTTTCCACATCTGTTCGTATTTCGAATTACTCATGATTACCTCCCAATTAGATTTAGAGAAAACGAGGACAAGTCCAGCCAGGTAAACTTGAAGTTCACTTTAAGAGCTGGCATCCGAGGCGGGGAAATCGCGAGATCAAGAAGGTAGGAGCAATCCGATGCAGGGGATTTCCGAGCCGTTGCCTGGCAGTGCCACTTTCACATTCTTGTCTTGACGCAGAACCTGCGTCGTTCTGTCCGCATATCAGCGGCTGGGAATTCAGCTCCGGTAGCGGACAAAGCTGGTACAGAACTTATTGGCCACGGCCCTCACCCCCTTTCTTG
>JAUWWP010000351.1 GCA_030616835.1 Deltaproteobacteria bacterium
TCTCTTTCCTGCCCAAGGCCTTCAGCGAAAGGGAGTTCATCTGCTTCCAGGCATACGAGTTCAGCTCCGCGGCCAAGGGACACCGGGTCGTGGTTTTCGAGGGGGACGATATGCCGACCTTTCCGCTGGGGGTGTTCAATACCCAGCGTGGTAAGCGGGTGAACACAACCGGCCAGCTCTACCACTTCTTGCATAAGTTCGATGTGGGACCGGATTCGAGGGTCCTGGTGACCGCCCACAATATGCTTCTGCTGGGAAACGACTTCACGGAATATGACGAGTCACTGGAGCCGCTTTACGACATAACCAGTCTCCATATCGCCGCCGAGAAAACCGTTGAGGAATATGCGGCGGAAGGGAAGGACTACGGATCGAATCGGGTGGTCGGGACCATGATGAAGCTCTCGGCCTTGACCACGGGAGGCAAAAGGGACCCCGAGAATAAATGGTTCTACAGCTGGCGGCAGTGCCTGAACGCGGCCATGCCGCTGGGCGCTTACGGGGCCTCGGATACGCACTCGGCTAACGGGATCGGGTGGATTGTCGCCGGGTTGTGGGTGAAGGAGAAGAGCAGAAAGGCCATTTTCGATGCCATGTTTCAGCACCATTCGTTCGCCCTTGACAATCGGCTGAGGGTAATTGACATATGGGTTACCCATCCCATCTCCGGGGGGGCCGGCAAAAATCTTCCGGTAGTTCGGATGGACATTCGCTTCTGGCTAAACGATCACTTTATGGGAGCCAAATGCCGGATTAACTCTCCGCCAACCGCCCGGATGTATGTTTTCAGTAATGACCCGGCAGATCCGGTTCGAGAGATAGTCTTTGTCAAGGACGGAGAGGAGGTTCATTCGGTCCGCGGCTCCGGGAGCAATACGGCCGAGGCCACCTGGCAGGACAAGGGCTGGCAGCCGGGCCGGCACTACTATTATGTGCGGGTTGAGCTGGCGAGCGGTAACCGGGGTTACTCATCACCGGTCTTTGTTAACTATTAAAATAAAGCTAAATAATGCGCAAATATCCGAATTATTGGTATATTAACAATTTATCCTTCGGCAAGCTCAGGACAAGCTTGTATCTGTTTGGTGTAGGGGCTTGATTGTAGGGGTCGGATTCATCCGACCCGCTCCTCCGCCTCAGGCGGATCGGGTTCAATAAATTGAACCTTTACATTAACGCATTATTGGGGATAATAGAAATCTGATTAACTGACTGAAGAGGGGGCGTAAGAATATGAGTGAAGCAAAGGATTTGGCAGAAAGGAGACGACTACGCTCCCGGTACCGCGGAGAGTATGTAGCTTGGATCGGGAACAAGATCGTCGCCCACGGAGAGAACCTCAAACGAGTAATCGAAGAAGCCAAGAACCATGGAGAGCACCCTGTTATTGACAAGGTTGAGAGGGAAGGAGTTCGGGTAGTATGATTGAATTCAGCACTTCATCCATCAATCGCTTGGTGAATTCTGAGGAATTATCAGGGGTAAAGCGTTAGATTTAAGTTGTTTTAGAACTAAAGTAGTCCCCTAAATCCTACGAACTCGGAGAACCCTCAGAACTTTAAGCATATTTATGATATGATAGAGGAAAAATTCGCAGAATTAGTTCGCAGGGCAGCCGCACAGCGGATTCTCTTTACTCGACATGCACTGGATCAAATGAACAAACCTGATCGTTTGATTTCGGACGCTGAAGTGAGAGAGGTGGTGACACAGGGGGAACACATTGAAGATTATCCGGAAGATCCTCGTGGCCACAGCGGGCTATTTTGTCACCGCGCATTGAAAGGACGATATATTCATGTCGTCTGCTCCCCCAAGACTCACTACCTGGCAATTATAACGGCTTATGTGCCTAACCCTGCTGAGTGGGACAATCAATTCCGGAAAAGGAGGAAATAACCTATGGAGTGTCACTACTGTAAAGGCAAGATGGTTGCAGGGAAGACGGCGTACTCTGTTAACCGCAAAGGGTATCACCTTGTCATTGACGAGGTTCCTGCATTTGTGTGTACCCAGTGTGGCGAACCGTACTTTGAGGAAAAGAGCATCCAGCTCATCCAGGAACTGATCAGTCAGGTTGACGAGCGCGCCGAAAAAATCCAAGCAGTAGGAGCATGAATAGCCTGCGGGACAGGATCAACCCCCTGGCAAGCTTCTACAGGGACGGTCCGCTACCTTGGAACTTCAAGGGCATGGGTGAGAATGGGCCGAAAGGGTGAAGAGACTACAAAATACCCCTCTCCCCTTTTTTAGGGAGAGGGTCAGAGCCTGTCCTGAGTCTGTCGAAGGAGTGAGGGGGAACTAGAATCTGCAATCTAAAATCTACAATCTCTTACCTCCGGCACCGTCAACCAACACGGAATTTCCACAAACACCGATATTTCCCCTCTCCCGTGCTATTCTCTGCTATTCCCTATTATTCCTTGAAATAGTTGTCCCTAGCAATTAGGCGTTGATAATTCCAACATAATGGAATAAGATAAAGTAAGCTGGGGAAAGAGGTCGAAATAGCGGGGGAGAAGGGTAGGAAGTGCCAAATTTCGGGGATTAGGGGTAAGGAATGTGGTAAAATAGTAGTAGAAAAGTGGGGGGGAATAGCTGTCGCCATTTCCCTAAATTCTACATATTTTAGGCTTAGAAATGGAGATTTTTTTGTGAGATTTTTTTTTAGTGACAGAGGGACATCCCCATAGTATTTTGATTAATGCCAAATGAGTTCAATGAATTCCTAGAGGGGAAGCCCCATTTTCCCCCGGAAAGTAGATATAATTATCTTATAGGGCAACTAGAAAAACAGAGCATTTCAAGTGGCTGATAATCATAGATTATTAAGGGCAGAACGTGGAATCATCATCGCTGCTGATGTTTCTACCACAGATGAACTGAGTAAACTAGCTGAACTAGGTAATCAAGTGGAGGAAGTTGTAGCTATTAAAGTTGGTTTCTTACTTGCATTAAGGTATAGCTTACCGGTAGTTGTAGAAACTATTAGCAAAGTGAGCAGTCTACCGGTTATTTATGACCATCAGAAGGCAGCAACAGATATTCCGGCAATGGGAAAGCCTTTTGCTGAAACTTGTTATAATGCGGGAATCAATGGTATAATAATCTTTCCCCAAGCCGGCCCTAAAACTATGATGAGTTTTATTGAGGCTATCCGCGAAGTCGGGGCAACTCCTATTGTTGGGGGAGTTATGACGCATCCGGCTTTCTTGAGGAGTGAAAATGGTTACATTGATGATCTAGCTCCCTCAGAAATATATCGCAAAGCAGCCGAAAACGGAGTAGACCATTTTGTCTTGCCTGGTAATAGACCAGAGTTGATACTCAAACATATAAACGAAATTTCCCAGGTTGTAGAACGTGTTAGTATTCTTATGCCTGGAATAGGGACACAAGGTGGTCAGATTAACGAAGCTTTTGGCGCCGCTGGAGAGAATAGGTGCTATGCTATAGTTGGATCAGCAATCTATAAAGCACCTGATATGAGAAAAGCGCTTTATGAGCTTGCTCAAATAGTAATGAATTATGAAAACTAAAAAGCGAAATAGTGTGAAAATGAA